>CAYOPA010000025.1:0-22672 GCA_964405625.1 uncultured Bryobacterales bacterium | reverse complement strand
TGGTCATCAGCGCGTGCCAGTGGTCGGGCGTGCAGATGACGGCGGCGTCCAAGCCCTTTTGTTCGAGCAGCTTGCGGTAGTCCTGGTGGCGCCTGCGCTCGCCGCGCCCGGCGGTCCGCTCGTTGTGGAAGTCCATGTAGTCACGCCGAATGTCGCACAGCGCGTCAATCTGGCTGTCGCCGTGCTCCAGGAAGGCGTCGAGCACCTGGTCGCCGCGGTTGCCCAGCCCGATAAAGCCCAGGCTGACGCGGTCGTTGGCGCCCAGCACGCGGGAGTAGCTCAGGGCTGTCAGCCCGGCGGCGGTGGAGGAAGAGCGCAGGAAGTCGCGGCGTTGCATCGCTGCGTATCGTAGCACCGCCGGGCGAGCCTCAGTCGCTACACTGGCGGTCTTTGGGAACGGAGCCCGAATAGCGTGGAGCGGCTGGGAACGCGGTCAATGCCTTCCTGGGCGGAGACGAGGAGCGCGAGGGAGCAAGTCCCGCTCGTCCGCGGTGTGGATGACCGGCCGGCTTAACCGCCGGATACGGAAAACCGTACGTCCGGTGGTGTGGGAGGGCGGCGTAAGCCGCCCGACCCGATCGGGTCCCCAATGAGATCACAATACGTCGTCGACACGCGACAACGCGGCTCGGTTGGAGCCGCGCGCCACGGAAGCGGCCGGGACTCTAGATGTCGTAGTACAGGCTGAACTCGTAGGGATGCGGCCGCTGCCGCACCGCGTCAACTTCAGCCGACATCTTGTACTCGATGTAGCTGGAGATCAGCTCTTCGGTAAACACGTCGTTGCGAGTGAGGAAGTCGTGGTCCTCTTCCAGCGCCATCAGCGCGCCGTCAAGCGCCGTGGGCAAGGCCGGCACCGAGCGGAGCTCTTCGGGCGAGAGATCGTAGATGTCCTTGTCGAGCGGCTCTCCCGGGTCTATCTTGTTGAGGATGCCGTCCACGCCGGCCATCAGCATCGCCGAGAACGCCAGGTAGGGGTTCGACGCAGGGTCGGGATAGCGCAGTTCAACGCGCTTGGACTTGGGGCTCTGCGAATACATCGGAATGCGGCAGGCCGCCGAGCGGTTGCGACGCGAATAGGCCAGATTGACCGGCGCCTCAAAGCCCGGTACCAAGCGCTTGTAGGAGTTGGTGGTCGGCGCGCAGAAAGCCGCCAGGGCCGCGGAGTGCTTCAGCAGCCCGCCGATGTAGTACAGCGCCATCTCGGACAAGCCCGCATACTGGTCGCCGGCGAACAGCGGCTCGCCGTCCTTCCAGATCGACTGATGCGTGTGCATGCCGCTGCCGTTGTCGTTCCACAGGGGCTTGGGCATGAAGGTTACCGTACGACCGTGGTTGAAGGCCACGTTTCGCACGATATACTTGTACAACATCATGTTGTCGGCGGAGCTAACGAGCGTGTCATAGCGCTGATCGATCTCGCATTGACCGCCCGTGGCGACCTCGTGGTGGTGGCACTCGATATTGAGGCCGCACTCCTCCATGAGCTGCACCATCTCGGTGCGAATGTTCATGTGGTGGTCGGTGGGCGGAACGGGGAAGTAGCCTTCCTTGTAGCGCGGCCGGTACCCGAGGTTGTTCTCGGCGCGGCCGGAGTTCCAACGGCCTTCTTCGGAGTCGATGAAGTAGAAGCCGTAGTTGGGCGCCTGGTCGAAGCGGATGTTGTCAAAGATGAAAAACTCGGCCTCGGCGCCGAAGAACGCCGTATCGCCGATGCCGGTGTATTGCAGGTACTTTTCGGCTTTTTGAGCGATCCAGCGGGGGTCGCGCTCGTAGTGCTGTTTGGTGATCGGGTCGACGATGTTGCAGATGATCACCAGCGTCGAAACGTCAGCGAAGGGGTCGATGAAGGCCATGTTCGAATCGGGCATGATGAGCATGTCCGATTCCGAGATCGCCTGCCAGCCGCGAATGGAAGAGCCGTCGAAACCAAAGCCGTCCTCGAAGCTGCTCTCTTCGAGCATGTGAATCGGGTAGGAGACGTGCTGCCATAACCCGGGAAGATCTGCGAAGCGCAGATCCAGGATCTTGGCGTTGCTCTCGGACGCGAACTTCAGAACTTCAGTGGGGGTGCGTGAAACGCTCATCGATGACTCCAGGGCGGTTGCTGATTTTCGGGGGTCGAGCGGGCGAACCTCCAGACTGGAAAGCATAGCACAAGGCTGCTTCGGCTCCGGCAGGCGTTGGATGGATCGAAATGTTTTATCCGGAAAGCCAATTTTTCTCGTAAAACACTTGGATTTCAGTTTTTCCGTGTCTATTGTAATATTAGTCCGGCGGAAATATCCTCACGGACGCGGTGGCGTTGCGTCATCCTCTCGAAGGAGAGCGATCGGCGCGGTCGATGTGGCTCGCAGAGGCCGGGAGCGCGGCGCAGTAAGCAAGAGCTCGACACCATGACATCGACACCATGACAGGGGAAGGCGTCAATACGTTGGAGCCGGAGCAGGGCTCGTTTCGGCTGTCGGAGATCATCTCGGCGCTCTCCTACGCCCTGGATCTGACCGAGGGCCAGCCGATGGGACACGCCGTGAATTCGTGCGCCTTGGGCATGAAGATCGCCGACCATCTCAGCCTTTCCGGGCCTGAACGCGCTGACCTCTACTACGCGCTGCTGCTCAAGGACGCAGGCTGCAGCAGCAACGCCAGCCGGATGTACCGCATTCTCGGCGGCGACGAGCGCGAGGCCAAGCGCGACATCAAGCTACAGGACTGGACCAAGGTGTCGTTGAAGACCCTGGGTTACCTACGCAAGCATCTGCGGGCCGGCCGCCCCGTCCGCGAGCGCCTCTTCGCGGTGCTGGAAGCGGCGGTGAACCGTGACCGGCAATCGCTCGAAATGATCAAGACCCGCTGCGAGCGCGGCGCCGACATCGCCCGCAAGATGGGCTTCTCCAGCGACGTGGCCGATGGCATCCTCAGCCTGGATGAGATGTGGAACGGCAAGGGCTACCCAGAGCGACGGCGCAAGCATGAGATCCCGCTGTTGTCCCAGATTATGAGCCTGGCGCAGACGCTGGACGTGTACAACTCGATGTACGGGCCAGGACCAGCGATCGAGATCGCGCTGGCTCGCAGCCGCCGCTGGTTCAATCCCGAGCTCGTGGATATTGTCGAGTCCTGGGACCGGCACGATCCGATCTGGGAGGACCTGGATCCCGACTTGGCGCGCGAGCGGGTGCATCGGCTAGCGCCCACTCTGGACCACGTACTGGCCAATGAGCAGCGGATCGACGACATCTGCGAGGCCTTTGCCGCCGTCATCGACGCCAAGTCGCCCTACACCTACCGCCATTCGCTGGGCGTGGCCGAGGCCGCCGACGGCATCGCGGGCTCGCTGGGATTTCCGATGAATAAGCGCAACCGGCTGCGCCGAGCGGCTTTACTGCACGACATCGGCAAGCTCAGCATCTCCAACGCGATCTTGGAGAAGCCGGGCACGCTCGACGACGATGAGTCGGCGGTGATCCGGCGACACCCGTTCTATACGCTCAGGATTCTCGAGAAGGCGCCGGTGTTCCGCGACCTTGCCTTCGTCGCCGCGGCCCACCACGAGAAACTCAACGGTCGGGGCTATCACCTCGCGCTGTCGGCTGAGGATTTGCCGCTGGAAGCGCGCATTCTGGCAGTGGCGGACATTTTTGACGCGCTGGCCGCCGATCGGCCCTACCGCGCCGGAATGCCGCTGGAGAAAGTGCTGGCTATCATCGGCGGCGACGCGCCGCACGCGCTCGATGCGGAGTGCTTTGCGGCGCTGCGATCCTGGATCGACAAGAAAGGCTGGAAGGCTTCACTCACTGCGTTGGGACGGGCCGGCGAGGAAGGCGCCTCGGCGCCAGCGCTCGTGGAAAGCAGAGGCTTTTGACCGGCGCAGGCTGTCCAAAACCAGTTGCAACCCAAAAATCGTGCGGTTCCGGGCGAGTTCCCGCTCGCCCCTACGGCGCGGTGCGGCGACGCTGAGGAAGCTCCACCGGCAGCTCCTTGATCTGGTTGGGTTCGCGGTCGCGCTTGCGCAGCTCGAAGGCGTCGTAGAGCAGCCCCCGGGCGGTAAACGCCTCGTAGGTGAGCAGATCCCCGTCAATTCGGATGCGCTGGAAGAGTTGCGTATCCTCGGCCGAGCGCACCATCCACGGCTGGTCGGTGACCTCGTACATCTTCGGGCCGGAAACCGAGACCGCGTAGACCGTGCCGCCCGCCCCCGCCTGGACGCTCTCGCCTGTCTGCAGGCTGCCGCGGCCATAGGTGTGGTCATGGCCTTGGAGGACCAAATCAACCCGGTGCTTGTCGTAAATTGGCTGCCACAGAGCGCGCAACTCAGGGTTGTCGCGGCCCCTGGAGACGGAATGGACCGGGTGGTGATGGGTGACGACGGTCCAGCGGTTGGGGTTGTCGGCGAGCACGCCTTCCAGCCAGGCTGCCTGCTCTTTGATCGCCTCGTTGGAGTTCAGAGCGATCACGCGCACGCCCTGAATGTCGAGGTAGTAGGCGGTTTCGAGCGGCGGGCCGGCGGGACCGTTTTCGGGCAACGTAAAAGTCGGGCGCCAGTGCCGCGAAAGCGTACTCGCGTCCTCACTTTTCTCGTACTCATGGTTCCCGGGCGTGGGAATGGAGGCGAGCTTTCCGTTGATCCAGCCGGCGGCCGCGAACCACCCACCCCATTCGATATCGCGGTTGGCGCGGTTAATCAGGTCCCCGGCGTGGATGATGAAGTGCGCGTCCGGTGCGACGGAATAGCCCTCCCGAATCAACCGCGACCACAGCGAAAAAACGTCGTTCTGGGCGTCGCCGACGTAAAGGAAGGTCAGCGGCTTGGTCTCGGCGGCCATCGTGCGGAACTGCTGCCATTCGCTCCAATCCTCGGCGCCGTCGCCCACGCGGTAGACGTAAAGCGTCTCGGGCTCAAGATCAGCAAAGACGGCGCTATGATAGTGCGCCACGCTGCGGTCGGACTCCAAGGTCTCGGTTGTGGCCGGGACTTGTTGGGCCTTTTCGACGAAGAGCGGACCGTCCTCGGCGAGGGCGATCTCGGCGACGGCGGAGGCGACATCAGTGGAGGTGCGCCAAGTGACGGCCTGCGAGCGGGCGGGGTCGCCGTTCCAAGTCAGGACCAGACGGTCGGGCTGACGGGTCGGTTGGTGCAGACCGGCCGGCTCGCCGGCAGCGGGCGGTGCGGGCGGCGCGGCCTGGCGGCCGAAGTAGTAGGCCGCTCCGGTGGCGACCACGAAAGCCAACAAGAGCGGTATCCGTGCGTTCACGCTTCTAGGATACGCTTTGCGCGTTGCAATTCGGTTTGATCCTCCGCGGAAGCCCAGCGATTGAGAGCGTCCGCGAGCTGATGGATGTCCATCGGCTTGGTGAGATAGTCGTCCATGCCCGCCTCCAGACAGCGCTCGCGGTCGCCCTGCATGGCATTGGCGGTGAGCGCCACGATGGGCAGGCGGCGGGGGGCGAGCTTGGCCCGAATGGCGCGGGTGGCGGCGAATCCGTCCATCTCCGGCATCTGGCAATCCATCAACACCAGCTCGTAGTCGCCGGCCAACGCCTGCTCAACAGCGGCGCGGCCGTTGCCCACAACGGTGGCCTCGCAGCCGATGCGCGAGAGCATTTTTTGCACCACGCGCTGGTTGACGACATTGTCTTCGGCGACCAGCACCCTCATACCGGGCCTGACCGCCGGCATCGCGGGCGCTAGGGCGACGTCGTCCCCGCCGGCGATCCCCGACTTGACGCTTTCGGCCTCGGGCGGCGCCAACAGTTGCAGCAGGCGGCTGGGACGCAGGGGCTTGCGAAGCGCCCAAAAGCCCAGGGCGCGCGCGGCTTCGGCCGTTTCGATGCAGCCCGGGCGCACCAGAATCGCCAAGCGGGCCTCCGGATGGGATTTCCGCAGCTCCCGCGCCGCCTCCAGGCCGCGGCCGTCGTCAAAGTCGGCGTCGATGAGCGCCAACCCGCACGACTGCAGCGTTCTGAGCCGCTCGCGGTCGGGCGCCTCCAGCACCGGCCAGCCCCAGTCCGCGAGCAGCGCCGACAATGCGCGCGCCGTGGCCGGGCCGACCAGCGCTATCGCCGCTCCACCCGCCGGGGCCGGCGGCGCGGCAGCGGCTCCCTGTTGGCCGGGGTCAGGCTTCAGCGACAGCTCCAAGCGGAAAGTCGACCCCTCTCCCGGCGTCGAGACCACTTCAATGGATCCGCCCATCGCCTCGGCAAGCTCCTTGGAGATTGCCAGCCCCAAGCCGGTGCCGCCAAAGCGGCGCGTCGTCCCCGCGTCCGCCTGGATGAAGGGCTGAAAGAGCTTGGGCACGGCCGACCGCCGGATCCCGATGCCGGTGTCGCGCACCTCAAAGCTGATGCGATCACGGTTGCCAACGCAGGTTACCCAGCAGGCGACCTCCCCGGAATCAGTGAACTTTACGGCATTGGTCAACAGATTGAGCAGAATCTGCCGCAATCGTCCCCCGTCGCCGACCGCCCGGCCCGGGACAGCCGGATCGATGTATACGGCCAGGTCGACGCCCTTTCCGAAGGCGCGCTCGGCCATTAGATCCACGGCCCCTTCCACACAGGCGGGCAGATCGAATGGCGCCTGCTCAAGCTCGACCTTACCGGCGTCAATCTTGGAGAAGTCGAGGATGTCGTTGAGAATCCCCATCAGCGCATCGCCGCTTTGGCGGATGGCGTGAACGTACTCCTGCTGCTCTTCGCTGAGGGGTGTTTCGCTTAGCAAAGCGGCCATGCCCAAAATCCCGTTCATGGGCGTGCGGATCTTGTGGCTCATGTTGGCCAGGAACGAGCTTTTCACCCGCGCGGACTGCTCGGCCGCCTCGCGCGCCACGGCCAGATCGGCCGCCTGCCGCGCCAACTGCGAAGTCCGCTGCTCGAGAAGCTGCCGGGCCTCCTCCACCTCGGCCAGGTATCCGGTCAGCCGGTCCTCGGCCTGCTTGCGCTCGGTGATGTCCTGCAACGAGCCCCACAGCCGGACGGCTTTGCCGTCTTCAAAGTCCGGGCGGCCCATCGTGCGCACGCAGCGGCGAACGCCGTCAGCGGCCAGCAAGGGAAGCTCGAGGTCCCAGTGCGCGCCGTTACGGATGGCCTGCTCCAGCGCCTCCACCAAGAGCAACCGGGCTTCGGGCTCGAAGTACGAGAGGGCCTCCGGGATCAGCAGCGGTTGGCGGGCGGGCGGCAGACCGTAGATGCGGTAGATCTCCGGCGACCAAAACGGCTGGTTGGTCCTCAGATCGAGCCGCCAGGAGCCGATCCGGGCTATGGCGCTGGTCTGCTGCAGCATCGATTCGCTGAACTTGAGCCGCTCCAAAGCGGACTTAAGGTCGTGAATGTCGCTCAGCGAGCCGGCCATGCGACGCGGCTGGCCGCAGTTGCCAAAGACCGCCTGCCCGCTGACTCGGAACCAGCGCAGGCCCGACGGCGTGGCGATGCGGCACTCCACCGTGAAGCGGTCATCACAGCGGAAGTGCAATCGCACCGCCCGAAGCACACGCCGGCGATCGGCGACAGGCATCAGCCGCAACACCCCCCGGACGCTGAGCATCCCGGCGGCGGGGTCGCGACCGATCATCTCGTAGAGCTTGGCCGAGCCCCACAGCTCGTCCGAGCTCAACGAGCGAACGTCCCAAATGCCGTCCCCCGCCCCGCGCACCGCCAGCCCGAATCGCTCTTCGCTCTGCTCCACCGACTGTTGCTGCAAGTGTTCCAGAGTGACGTCGCGGGCGATGGCGTAGATCAACTCATCCCCGGGCGGATTCCAGGCGCTCCAGGCAAATCGCCGATAGTGCCCGTCCTTGGCGCGGAGTCGGGTTTGGATGACAGCGCCGCGCGGATGGTCCGAGATGGAGTGTAAGAACCGCGTCAGATTGGCCAAATCTTTCGGATGGGCCAGACCGAGGACAGAAACGCCGGCGAGCTCTTCTTCGGAGTATCCCAGCAGCTCGGTCGCTGAGCGGCTTACGCGGCGCAGCGCTCCGGACTTGTCCACGACGCATAGCAGATCCGACGCCATCTCAAAAAGCGGCTCGACGCCTTGGCGCGAGCCCGTACCGTCAGGCTGGAAGCTGGGCGCATCCACACAGCGCATATCGGCGGATCGCCGAAAAAACCGTCGCCCCGGATTTCGTGTTTTTTCTCGAAGCTGTTCGGCCCGCGCCGCCGCCGTCGCTATGATACGGAGAATGGAGACCGCCATGTTGCTGAAAGATCTCGCCGCGCTGTTGTTGATGGGGATGGTGTTCGCCGGGGGCGCCGCCTTGGCCGCCGAGGAATTTCCCGACCCGAAGATCAATCTGGAGCCGGGAACCGAAAAGCGCACCGCCGTGCTGGCCGGGGGCTGCTTTTGGTGTACCGAGGCGGTGTTCGAGATCATGGAGGGCGTCGACGACGTAATCTCCGGCTATACCGGGGACACCAAGGAGAAGGCCACCTACGACGCTGTCTCGACCGGCCGCACCAAGCACGCCGAAGCGATCCTGATTACCTACGACCCGCAAAAGACCTCCTACGGCGAGCTGCTGAAGATCTTCTTCAGCGTGGCCCACGATCCGACCACGCTCAACCGCCAAGGCAACGACGTCGGGCCGCAGTACCGCAGCGCGATCTTCCACGAAAGCGCCGAGCAGAAGAAGGTAGCGGAAGCATACATCCAGCAGCTCAACGAAGCCGGAGTTTTCCCGCGGCCGATCGTGACCGAGGTGGCGCCGCTGGAGAAGTTTTATACTGCTGAGACCTATCATCAGGACTACGCGGTGCGGAACCGCTCGAACCCGTACATCGTGCATGTGTCGGAACCGAAGGTCGAGAAGCTGAAGAAGATGTATCCGGGCTGCGTGCGCAAGCGGTAGGGAAATCATCGCCCGACCCGCCGGCTCAAGCCGGGCGGCTCCTACTGGTTCCCAACCGCGATAAACACCACGCCCACCAGCACTAGCCCCACGCCGGCCAACTTAGTGCGGTTGATCGGCTCGCCAAAGAAGATTTTCGACCACACCAGCGTCCAGACGTAGCCCAGGGAGACCATTGGGTAGAGCACAGTCAGACTGCCGTCCTTGATGCCCCACACGTAAAAAACCGACGAGATCAGGAACAGAGCAACGCCGATGCTCAGCCGGAAGGCCGCCTTTTGCAGCCGCTCGCGCGAGCGGTGCAAGTGGTTGGCCCCGGCCTTGAGCAGCACGCTCGCGACGGAGCCGATCAGGCTGGCCAGCAGCACCAGCGCCATCGACGAGACCGGCGTGGTCATCGGCGGCTCCCCGCGCCGATCACCGACACGCCCGCCACGATGAAGCCCACCCCGATGATCTTGTAGACGTTGATCGAATCGGGAAAGAACATCGGCGACAGGATCGTCACCCACACATACGTCAACGCGATGATCGGGTAGAGCACCGAAAGCTGGCCGTCGCGCAGCGCCACGATCAGCAGCAACGTGTTCAGTCCCAGGCAGGCGTAGCCGGCCAGCAGCGGCCAATTCGTTAACACGCCCGACAGACCCGTTTCCAACGTCAGGTAGTCCGCACCCCACCGCATCAGGATCTGCGCCGCGGCCCCAATGACCGTACACAAAACCACCAGCGCGATGGACTGAATGGCCGTGGGTTGGAAGGAAGTAGACTGACCCGATACAACGACGCCGCCCGAGGGCCCGGGGTGCAACGGGGCGGCGAGAGCGGGGGCCGAAGTCGACATGTGATCGGAGTCTATCACGCGGTTTGAGGCCGAACCGTAGGGGGAAAACCCGGTTCGCCCGAAAGGGTTAGCTTATAACTTATTGGAGTAGAGATTCGATTTCTTCGGCCCCGCTGGGCAGCGGAGGACCCAACAGCCTGGCGCCGTCGGCGGTGACCACCAGCATATCCTCAATGCGCACCCCAAATCCTTCCTCGGCCAGATACAGACCGGGTTCCACGGTAATGACCATGCCCTCTTCCAGCGGTTCGCGCAGCGTTCCGGGATCGTGAACATCGAGCCCGACATAGTGTCCCACGGCGTGAGGAAACGCCTTGACCAGATGCTTATTGTGTTTGGCGAACACGTCGCGCGCGATGCGCGTGAGGCTCTCCGGACCGTCGCCGCTGAGGCGCATGCCGGGCTTAACGGCGGCGATGACGGCCTGCTGGGCTTGCAGCACCAGGTCGTGGATCTCGCGCTGGCGCTTGGTGAACTTTCCGTTGACGGGCACGGTCCGGGTGATGTCGGCGGCGTAGTGGCCGTATTCGCCGCCCACGTCCATCAGCAGCAGATCGCCGTCGCGCAGCAGCCCGGTCGAGCGAGTGTAATGCAGGGCCACGCTATTGGGCCCGGCGCCGAGGATGGGAGGATAGGCCGGCCGCAGGCAGCCGTTGGCGATCAGGACCGGCGCCATGGCGGCGTAGACCTCGTACTCGCGCAGGCCCGGCCGCACGGTCTTCCAGGCGGCGCGATGGGCGGCGACGGTGGCGGCGACGGCCTTCTCGATCAGCTCGATTTCCCCAGGAGATTTGACGCGCCGCATGGCCCCTAACGGCTGCCGCAGGTCGCCGCGCTGGAGCTTGCCGGCCAGCGGTCCGACGCGCTGCTCGGGGTCGGGCCCGGAGGGCTTCATGTCGGCGTCCGCGGAGTCGGCCGAGAGGCTCCAAAGCTTGCCGAAGCGGCCCTTCTCGTGAGAGAGCTCGGATTCCAGCCGCTCCAGGCTTAGCGTCTGGGCGAAACCGGTGTCCTGGGGGGCGCCAGGCGCGGAGGGCTCCAGCCAGGGGCCGTCCCAGACCTCGCGGTGGCGGTCACGCTCGGGCAGGAAGAGGATCTCGCGGTAGGGCTTGCCGCCGGCCGCCGGGACCAGCAACATGGCGGCTCCGGGCTCATTCCAACCGCTGAGGTAGTAGAAGTTGTTCTCCTGCCGGAAAGGGTCGCGGCCGGACTGGCCTTCGTGGGAGCGATAGCCAAAGAGCAGGATCAACCCGTCGGAGCAGCGTGCGGCCAGCGCGAGCCGCCGCTGCCCGAAAGCCTCCAAAGGCTCCCGCTCCACGGCCGGGGCCGCTGCAGCCAACAGTAGCGCGACCAGGCCGACGCGAAACATGCTCTCCCAGTATAGAGAGCGCAAAAACGCGCAGACGGCGCCGAGGTTCGTTACAATCGAGGGTCGATCGTCCGAGGTCCTCTACCGAATGTCCATTCTAGGCCGCCTGCTCGGCTACGTCAGCCTGCTAACCAATCTCGCTTTGGCCCTGTTTCTTTTGGGGCTGGGCTTCATCGGCGCGATGAGCGGGTCGAAGATGAAGGTCGATATCATCCCCGCCTCCGAGGAGTCGATGGCGCAGGTGCTGCTTTACTCCGGCATCGGCGGCCTGATCGCGGTGGTGTTTGCGCTGCGGCCGGGGCGGTTTTCGCGCACTTTGTTGGTGCTGTGGAGCCTGTTGGTGACGTCGATCCTGATTTGTGCGTTCACGCGGCCCTCGTACCGCTTTGACGGTGAGGACCATTTTTACCAGTGGTTGTATGTGTTATTGGCCTCGCTGCTGTTGCTGATCGGCAGCGCGTATCGCTGGAAGCGGGGCGGCGCTCGGCGGCGGGCGGCTTAGGCCCGACTCTCGGGATTTCAGACTTCTCTCCGAAGGTCGGCTTTCGAGGACCGCGGGACGGAGTCTCGACCTGGGGGTCGAGACGGCAGGCGTAGGCGCCTGCGCTACGCTTTGGCCACGATGATCTTCAGCACGTCCAAATAGACGTTCTCCACGCTGCTGACCGCAAACCCCGCTTTTTCCACGTTGGCCACCGTCCGCCGGTTCATCTCCGGGCCGTAGCGACGGCTGAACGGCGTCATCACATGCAGCATCACGTTGAACGGGAACCAGCCGCTGCCGGTGTGCTCGAACATGCGCAGCTCGCCGCCGGGACCCAGCAGCGCGCGCAGGCTCCGCAGTCCCGCCACCGGGTCCGGCACCGAGCAGAAGGTGCAACTCGTGAAGATCTGGTCAAACGAGCCCGGCGCCAAGCCCGGACGCTCGATGTCAGTCCGCAGCAGGCTCATTGCGCCGTCATAGGCCGCCGCGCGAGGGACGGCTTTGCGGATCATTCCCTCGCTGATATCGACGCCCACCACGCTCTTGCCTGGCGGAAAGAATTGGATGTCCAACCCCGTCCCTACAGCGACGAACAGGATGCGGCCCGAGCCCATGGCGCTGAAGAAGCGGCGCTTGGAATCCGCCCAGCGCTTTTCCGGCCCCTTACCGTAAAGATCGTACGCGCCGGCGGCACGGTCCCACTTCCCTTCCACAACCGACTTCATCGCTTGACCATCCCGCGCAAGTAGAGGTTTAGCGCAAATGCATACAGCAGCGACGCCACGCCGCACAACGCGCCGAGCGCGGCGCCGCCGAGCGGGTCCAGGCCTTCGCCGGCCGCCCGCATGGCCGCGAACATGCCCGCCGTCATGCCCGTCAGCATCGCCGGCAACATAACCTCAAACGCGCCCATCCAGATCCCCGCCCCGCTGGCGACGGGAAACGACAGCGCCATGCCGCCGAACATGCCGACCACCATCGCCAAGTGAGACGACCACGACGGCCCGACGACCGCCGCCGTCAGCGCTCCCACGCCCGCGCCCAGCGCCGCGTTGAGCGCCAAGTCGCCCAGGAAATATCGCAGGCTCATGGGGTCAAGCGCTCGTCACGGGAAACTCAATCGAGTCGATGCGCGCCGTGCGGAAGAGCTCCTCCATCTTGCGGACGATATCCGGGTGGCGGGCCGCAATATCCGTGGTCTCGGACTCGTCCGCCTCCAGATCGTAGAGCTCGACGGGCTCGTGCGGGTTGAGGCGCACCGCTTTCCACTTGCCCATGCGGATGGCTTGGGCGAAGCGCCGCTCGTGGAACTCCCAGTAGAGGTACTCGTGACTCTGTTGCGGCTTGCCTTGCAGCGCGGGCAGCATGGAAATGCCGTCGGTCTCGGGCGCCGGGACGCCGGCGAGGTCGGCGCAGGTGGCCAAGACGTCCCAGAAAGCCCAGGGCTCGTCGCAGACCGAGCCAGCCGGAATTTTGCCGGGCCAGCGGACCAGGGTCGGCACGCGGATGCCGCCCTCGTACTGGTCGCGCTTCATGCCGCGCAGCTTGCCGTTGGAGTTGAAGAAATCGAGCTTGTGGCCGCCCTCTTCGTGCGGGCCGTTGTCGCTGGTGAAAAAGACGATCGTGTTGTCGGCCAGCTTGAGCTCGTCGAGCTTGTCGAGGATGCGGCCGACATCGCGATCCAGAAACTCAATCATCGCCGCAAAGCCTCTCTCCGGATTGGGCCAATCGCGGTCGGCGTAGCTGCCGTAGTGCGGGACTTCCATGCCGTCGCCGGTGCGGCGGCCGAGCTCGTTGTTCGCATGCGGCAAGGCCGAAGGCAGGTAGAGGAAGAATGGCCGGTGGACGTTGCGCTCCATGAAGTCCAGCGAGCGTTCGGCGAACAGGTCTTGTGAGTAGACGCCGCGTCCGCCGGCGCGGTTTTCGGCAATGAAGTGCTCGACCTCGTTGTCCCACAGATGGCTGGGGAAGAGCTCGTGGGCGTGCCACTGGCTCAGGTAGCCGAAAAACTCATCGAAGCCCTGCGCGTTCGGCCGTCCAAGGGTAACCGGCCCGCCGACGCCCCATTTGCCGAACATCCCGGTCGCGTAACCGGCCTGCTTGAGGACCTCGGCCACGGTCACGTCGCCGGGCCGCAGGGCGACCTCCGGGCTGCGGTTGCCGCGCACCGTGGCGTGGCCCATGTGCATGCCGGTCATCAGACCGCAGCGCGAGGGGGCGCAGACGGTGGAGGCGGAGTAGGCCGCCGTGCAGCGCACGCCCTCGGCGGCCAGGCGGTCGATGTTGGGCGTCTTGATGACTTTCTGGCCGTAGCAGCCCAGATCGCCGTAGCCGAGGTCGTCGGCCATGATGAAGACGATGTTGGGCGGCGGTTGCCGCTGAGCGCGCAGGCCCGGCGCAACGGCCGCGGAACCCAGGGCCAGGAAATCTCGTCGAGTGAGTACGGACATGTCCAGCGGGCATTCTACCAATCAGGGCCCTGCTATCCTCAAAGTAATGGGCTTGAAGAGCGGCGCCCCGCCGCGGGCGCGGCGGCTTCGGGTGTGGTGTGTCCTGGCGGTTATGCTGGCCGGCGCGGGCTTGCTGTACGCGCAGCGCACCTACCGCGGCATTGAATTGCCGCCCAGCTTCGACATCCCCGAGCCGGCCGATGGCGGCGAGCCCGCGGAGTTCGTCTTCGCGCGGCTGATTTACACCGATTTCTACGCCGGACAGATGCTCGACGTGCGCCCCTGGCAGATCGACTCCCCGGCCGCCGAGCGGCACTTTCTCCAAGGAGTACGGCGGCTCACCAACATCGATGCGCGCTCCAAGGAGGAGTACGTCAGCCCGCTGGAAGACAACGTGTTCGACTACCCTTGGATGTACGGGGTGGAGCCGGGCCACTGGGATCTGACCATCGAGGAGGCCGAACGGTTGCGGGAGTACCTGCTGCGCGGCGGTTTTCTGATGCTCGACGACTTCCACGGGTCGGTGGAGTGGGAAAACTTCATGCGCGGGATGCGGCTGATCTTTCCCGATCGCGCCGTCGTCGATCTCTCCCCCGACGACCCCGTTTTCCACGTGCTTTATGACGACGAACCGGGCGAGCAGATCCCCGGCCTCCAGGCGCTCTACTCGCGGCGGACCTACGAACAGGACGGCGTGGAACCCAAGTGGCGCGGAGTCTATGACGACGAGGGCCGGCTGATGGTGATGATCAACTGGAACATGGACTTGGGCGACGCCTGGGAGCACGCGGACATGCCGGATTACCCCGAGCGCTACACGGCCATGGCGTACCGGATGGGGATTAACTACGTCATCTATGCGATGACGCATTGAGCGACCGCCTGCCTCAAAAATCAAGCGCCAGCGTAAACCGGACAGTCCGGCCGTCGTTGAGCGTGTTGTTGATCTGCCCGAAGCTCGGCGAGGTCAGCGAGCGCGTCGGCTCGGCGAACTGCGCCGTGTTGAAGAAGTTGATCGACTCGGCGCGAAACGTCAGCGCCCAATCGCCGCGCAGTGGAAACCGCCGAAACAGCGAAGCGTTGACGTTGGCGATCCGGCCTTTGCGAAAGGCGTTGCGCCCCAAATTGCCCGCCATCTCCTCGGGTGCGTTCATGAAGCGAAAGCGGTCACGGGACAGAATCCGCTCGGAAGTGTCCGGGTTGCCGACGGCACTGCCCAGGATCGACGGGTCCAGGATCATCGGCCGGTCGGTGCGCTGGCCGTCAACATTGCCAAATCCCGGCGCATCCGAGCCGGCGTCCACCGTAAACGGCGTCCCCGTCTTCGCTAGAAAAACGCCCGATAAGCTCCAGCCGCCGAGCAGCTTGGACAGCATCGGTTGCGCGGCCGATGTCGGCGTCTCATAAGTCCCTTGCAACAGGAACGAGTGCGGCTGGTGGAAGTTGCTCAACCCCTTCAGGTCGCGCATCGACTCGGCCTGGGTCTGGGCGACGGCTTGGCGCGCGTCCGGCCCCGAAGCGGTGTTGGTGTAGTCGCTGCCGGTGTCGATCGCTTTGCTCAACCAGTAAGAGGTATTCAAGCTGAAGCCGCGCCAGTTGGTGACGATCAGCGAGACGCGGCCGGCGTCAAAGTAGCCGTGTGAGCCGTTGTGGATGTGGAGGTACTCAAAAACGTCCTGGTCCGGCCGGCGGTCGTTCACCGTAGCGGGAGTGAACGGGATCCCCGCCACTGGCTGGGCGCGGTTCAGAAACTGCGTCAGGATCAGCTTGTGAGCGCGGCTGCCGACGTAGCCGATCTCCAGTTGCAGGTTTCGGGCGAGCTCGGCCTGCCAGCTCAAGCCGTACTGGTGGGAGTAGGGAACCACGAGGTCGGAGGCGAGCTCAAAGCGGCTGGCGCGGCCGTCGGGGTCCAGGTCTCCCGGTGAGATGCCGCCCAGCGGATCGAGCAGATTCGGCGTGGCCAAAGCCAACCTTTGGCTGTGCGGGGCGTTGAACCGATCCTGGCCGTAGGTCACCGGAAAAATCTCGCCATAGTGGAGCCCGTAGGCGCCGCGCAGCACTCCCCAACGCTCGGGCAAGCGATAGGCGAAGCCGAAGCTCGGGGCGAAGTTGTTCAGGTCCGAGCTGTAAGGCAGGTCGCTCAGCCCGGTCACGTCCACGGGCCGCGTAACAGGCTCGTACCGCAGGCCGAGGCTCAGCGTAAGGTTCCGCGCGGCCTGCCATTGGTCACCGACAAAGAACGCGCCGGTCCAGTTGCGGAATCCCCTGTAGGTATTGCCCAACGCCACAATCAGCTCAATCGCCCGGCCTCGGCGCAGATTGTCGATCGCCGAATAGGCCACGCCGTCCTCCACCGTGCGGCCGAAGGCGAGAATACCGGCGAAATGCCCGTCCACCTCCGCGCCGTTGTACTGCAAGCGCGTGAGCGCAAAGCCGGCCGTGAGCTGATGGGCGCCGACGGATCGACGCACCGTTCCCGCATAGCGAAAACGGTTCTGGGCGCGGTCGATGGGGATAATCGGCGAAGGGCCCAGCGAGGTAATCTCAGCGCCGGCCGACACGGAGCCTAACGCGCCCTCCGCCGGGGCCAGCAGCGTGCCGAGGCGGTCAAATCCGACGGAAAATTCCGCCAGCGTGCGCGGCGAAAATGCCCGGTTCCAGGTGATCCGCGCGGAATGGTTCTTGTTGTCCGTATCCGGGTTCTGGCCGGTGACGAATTGGAAGGCGTCGACGCTCTGGCCGGTGAACGAGTAGCGAAAGGTGAGCCGGTCGTCGCGGAACTGCTGGTCGAGCTGCGCCCCGGCGATGTCGGTGTTGATGCTCTGGGGGCTGTTGATGTTGAGCGCCCGCTCGGCGATGTCGGGTCTGTTGGGGCTGACCTGCGGATAGGCGTCCAGATAGCGCTGCACAAGCGCGCGCAGGGCCGGATCGGTCGTCAGCGGCGTGCGCTCTTCGGGCAACGGGATGAGCACGTTGCCGTTAACCTGGCCGCGAATTTTGATCTGCGAGCCATTGAGCGACAGATGAGCGCCCTTCCACGGCGACATGCCCAGGCGTCCGCCATAGGAGTTTTCGCGCGCCGGAGCCACCGGCCCAACCTGAAAGAAGGCCCGCGAAGAGAAGACGCTGTTCTGGTGGGTTTCAAAGAGGCTGCCGTGCACGCCGGCCGGGATGCGCAGGCCGGGAGCGTGGACCGGCGGCTGCACCGATGCGCCGAATTCCGAGCCGAAATAGCGTCGATCGACCTCGAATTCGTTGATGATCGTGGCGGTGGCGCCCAAACGGACATTGAGCTCCTTGAGCGCATTGTTGTCGACGAGGTTGAACTGGACGTTCTCGTTGCGGCGGCTTTCGCCGGAATTCGTATCGGTTTGGCCGAGCAGGTTGATCTGGGTGCGCTCGTCGACGGGCTCGGCCTCCACGCCCTCGGGCTCCACGATGGGCTCGGGAGCTGGGGGCTCCTGGGAGCGCAAGCCGATGGGGAGCAGCAGCAAGAAAACCAGCCAGAAAAAACTCGGAGGCTTCAACACGACAATTATTGGGGGGGGGGGCGGATATCGTAGCGCAACTGAAAACAGTAGAGCCGGACATTCTTGTCCGGCGGGCTGGGAAGGTGTCGAGCCATAGGCTCGCCTGCACGGCTCCAGCCGTGCGCTACAACACCGGCGACCCCTACTCGCGCAGCGCGAACGTGAATAACGAGCTTCCGGCGCTGACCGTCACCTGCTGACGGCCATTGACCAGGTAGGTCATCGGCGAGCTGGCCACCCGTCCGCCCAGTTGCACTCGCCACAGCAGCTTGCCGTCGGTGGCGTCAATCGCAAAAAAGTGCCCCTCCATGCTGCCCGAAAACAGCACGTCGGTCGAAGTCGCCAGCAGCCCGCTCTCCGACGCCCCTGTCATTTTGAAATCCCACTTCGACTCGCCCGTGCGCGGGTCGATCGCGCGGATGGCGCCGTAGCCGGGGTCGGGCTCCTCCATCGTGTCGGGGTAGATGCGGGCCACGGCGCTGCCGTCGTAGCGGTTGCCCGGCGTGTAGACCGGATCGCCCGAAAAATACCAACCCCAGTAGTCCATCCAAGCTGTCAGGTAGAACAGCCCCGTGCGCGGGCTAAAGACCGGGGCGTACCAGTTGGTACCGCCCTGCACGCTGGGATAGACCTTGGCGCCGTCTTCGGTCGGCCCCATGCCTGGAATCTTGATGGGGCGGCCGTTCTCGTCGAGCCCTTCGGCCCAGGTCTGCTTCGTAAACTCCTTGCCCAGCAGGAACTGGCCGTCCGTGCGATCGAGCACGTAGAAGAAGCCATTGCGGTTGCCCCATAGCATCAGCTTGCGCATCCGGCCGTCGAATTCCATGTCCGCCAGCACGGGAACCTGCACTGCGTCCCAGTCCCACTCGTCATGCGGCGTGAACTGAAAGTGCCAGCGCAGCTCGCCCGAGTCGGCGTCGAGAGCAATGACCGAGTCGGTATAGAGGTTGTCGCCGGGACGCACCGAGGCGTTCCAGTCCGGGCTGGGGTTGCCGACGCCCCAGTAGATCAGGTCCAGCTCCGGGTCGTACGAGCCGGTCAGCCAGGCCGAGCCGCCGCCGGTCTTCCAGGCGTCGTTCTCCCACGTTTCGTGGCCCGGCTCGCCTGGACCGGGCACGGTGTTGAAGCGCCAGACGCGCTCGCCGGTCTCGGCGTCGTAGGCGTCCAGGAACCCCCGGATGCCGTATTCGCCGCCGGCGGGGCCCATGATGATCTTGTCCTTGACGGCCAGCGGGGCCATCGTCAGCGCGTAGCCCTTGTCGTTGTCAACAATCTTCTTTTCCCAAACCAGCCGGCCAGTGGCGGCGTCGAGAGCCTTCAGCCAGCCGTCGAGCGTTCCCATGTAGACCTTGTCGCCCAGCAACGCAACGCCTCGGTTGACGCGCCCGCAGCAAACGTTCACGCGCGTGGGCAGCTTATGTTCGTGCTTCCAAAACTCGCGGCCGGTGGCGGCGTCCACGGCGACGGCGTTATTCGGGCCCTCGGTGAAGTACATCACCCCATCCACAACCAGCGGCGTCGCCTGCCAGGTGTGAGTGGAGGAACCTTGGTAGACCCACTGGAGCTGAAGGTTGGCGACGTTCTCCCGCGTGATCTGATCCAGCTCGCGGTAATGGCGGCCGTGGTACGCGCCGGAGTAGGTGGGCCAGTCCGCCGGGTTGTCATCCGAGGCGAGGATCTGCTCGAAGCTAACCTGCGCCGACAAGGACGCAGCCAGCAGAGCCCAGAGCGTCAAGGTCCTGAAGGTCTTCATGGTTGGGTCTCCGCCAGCCCGGCCACGAAGGCGACCAGGTCGTTGAGCTCGTCGTCGCGCAGGCGTTCGCGGAACGACGGCATGGGGGAATCGGTCAGGATTTCCAGCTCGCGCAGCCCGGTCTTGTCCAGCGCTCGGAGACGGCCTTCGGCGGTGAGGGTCTGGATGGAGAACGTATCTTCATTAAGCCGGATTCCCTCGACCTTATCCCCTTGCGCGGTGACGGCGCGGATGCGGTAGCGACGCGGGTGGACCTCTTCGGCCGGATCCACGATGGCTTGGCGCAGCTTTTTCGGGGAGCTGACCGCGGCGACGTCCCGCAGATCCGGCCCCAAGCGGCCGCCCTCATCGCCGACACGATGGCAACTGATGCAGCCGCGCTCTCGAAAGAGCGCCGCGCCGCGGGAGGCGTCGCCTGAAACTTCCGCATGTCGATCAGCAATAGCGCGCACGAAGGCGACCAGTTGCCAGCCTTCGCGCTCCGTGAGGGTGAAGGCCGGCATCTCCGTGCCGGGAATGCCGTTGAGCAGCAGGTCCAGCACCTCCACGTCAGCGGCGGCGTGGCGCAGACCGCCGGCAAGATTCGGAGTGAAGCCGGGCCAGCCCTGGCCCTGTTGGCCGTGGCAATTGGAGCACAGCGGCCGATAGAGGCGGGCGCCGGCGGCCACGTCTTCGGGCGAGGTGTAGGGGTTACGGCGCGAGCGCTCCTGCGCGGGCAGCAGGGCGACAGCCAGAATCAACAGGAATACGGTCCGCATCGGGGCGTACGCTCCGCCGGAAGGGTACCACTGGGAGCTTCTCAGCGCAAGGATGCTGGATCCGGAACACTTAATCGGGTCGGGCGGCTGACGCCGCCCTCCCTCACCACCGGACATGCGGTTTTCCGTATCCGGCGGTTGAGCCAGCGAGCTTCATCCGCTCGCAAGCCGTGACTGAACCACGAAGCCGTACTTCAACAGCGTTCGACTAGTAAATCATAACCAACTGATTATGTTTGACTTATAACCGGACGGCCGTGGGTTGCAGGTATCATCGGAACGAGGCGGAATCCCTCGCGCGCCGGGCGGCTTTCCGATTCGCGCTTTGCGGCCCGTTAAGCTGCAAAGGTACGCCATGATACAACACACATCACCCGAGCGGGCCGTCGCGTTCCTATGCGCACTTCTGGGGATGGCCCTGGGATGCGCCTCCCCTCCCTCGCTGGAGTTCCCGACGCCCGCGCAGATTGTCCTGGTGCGCCACGCTGAAAAAGCCGGCCCCGTCGGCGACGCGCCCCTCACACCCGAAGGCGAAGCGCGGGCGCGGGAGCTGGCCCGCATGCTCGGCGACGCCGATATCTCGATGATTTACACGTCGCAGTACCTGCGCAACGTCGATACCGCCAAGCCGCTGGCTCAAAAGCGCGGCATCGAGCCGATTGTGCTGCCCGCCGATGACGTCAACGAGCTGGTCGAGCTGCTGCGGATGACCACACCGGGCACAACCGCGCTGGTGGTGAGCCATCAGGACAAATTGGTTGAGATCGTGGCGGCGCTGGGCGACTCCACCCCACCCATCCCGGACCTGGAATACGACCGCATGGTAGTTCTCACATTGGCGGGCGGCAAAACCCATCTGCTGACGCTTCGATTCGGGGCGCCGTCGGCGATGTAGCTAAGCCGCAACAACTTTCCGGATCGTCGCTTCCAGCTCTTTGACGATACCGGCGTTGCCCGGATCGTCGATGGCGTTGTGAAACTCGTTGGGATCCTTCTCCAGGTCGAACAGCTCGGAACGTTCCCAGCTCAGGTAGTTGAGCTTGTATCGCTCGGTGCGGGCCATCAGGATCGGCGGGCGGCCGACGTAGCGGTCATCGCGGGTGAAGACGTTGTTGCAGAAATCGTACTGCGAAAAGGCGAATTCGCGCGGCTTGTAGCTCTCGCCTCGAACCAGCCCGGCAAAGCTGCGGCCGTCAACTTTCGGCGCCTTGATGCCGCAAAGCTCGGCCAATGTGGGAAGCAGATCCACCTGCTCAATCAGCTCGCGCCGGGCGGTCCCGGCGCCCAAGCCTTCGGGCGTGCGGATCATCAACGGCACGCTGACGCTCTGCTCGAACATGTTGTGTTTGGTCCACATGCGATGCGCCCCGGCCATCTCGCCGTGGTCGGAGGTGTAGACGACCACGGTATTATCCAACAGCCCCAGCTCTTCGAGCGTATCGAGGACGCGGCCGACGTTGGCGTCCATCTGCGAGGTGTTGCCGTAGTAGCCGGCCAGCGCCAGGCGCAGCTCGCCGTCGGTTTGTTGGTACCAGCCGCGCTCCCGCGCCCGGATCAGGTGGCCGATAAAGCCGCTTTCCAGTGCCTTCGCGGAGCGCTCGGGCAACGTCAGCGAGTCCGGGTCATAGAGGTCCCAGTAGTCGCCGAACGGGACCAGCGGCGTGTGCGGCATGTGGAAAGACGACCACATGCAGAACGGCCGATCCCGGTTCCGCCGTAGATAGTCGATCGTCTCCTCGGCATGGAAGGTGTCCTGGAAGAGCCTTTCCGGCAGACGCGAGCGCACGCCGTTCGTGCCGCCGGCGCCGCCTTGGTCGCGGCGGAGCGCCTGGATCTCGCCGGCCGTTAGGCGCCGGTTGAAGTCGGCGCTGTAAATACGATGCTGAAAGCCGTGCCGCCTGGATTCATCGACAAAATGCATCTTGCCGATCGCCGCCGTCTGGTAGCCCTCCCCGGCGAACAGGTCCGCCACCGTCGGGACCTCCTCGGAGAGCGCATCGGCGAGGATAAGGGCGCCGTGGTGGTGCGGATAGAGGCCGGAGATGATCGACCCGCGCGACGGGACGCAAACCGGCGACTGGCAGAAGGCGCTTTCGAAACGTATGCTCTCGGCGGCCAGCCAGTCGATGTGCGGCGTTTGGACTTCGGTGGAGCCGTAGCAGCCCGTGGCGGCCGTCTGGTGCTGGTCCGAGCAGAGGAACAGCAAGTTGCGTTTCGGCTGCTGGCCGAAGGCGAAGAAGGGACCGACCGAGGCGGCGGCAAGAGCCTTCGCCGCTGTGCGTCGAGTAAGCATGGGGACGCTTGTCATGATACCCCTTCGCAGATCGAAGCATGGACATCTCGTTAAGATGAAATCTTCCCGTGAAGACCCACGCTCATTTCCCCGCCCTGCCCGTGGAGGGCAACGCCGCCGCCCGCGTCCGCGTGGAGTTTTGGGAGGATCTGGCCTGCCGCGACTGCGCCCTCTGGCGCCGCCGTCTGGATGAGCGGCTGTTGCCCCAATACGGTGAAAGCGTGGCCTTCGTGGCGCATGACTTTCCGCTGGCCAAGCACCATTGGGCCGAGTTCGCCGCAATCGCCTCGCGACGGTTCGCCTCCTGGGATGCGCAGGCGGCCGTGAGCTTCCGGCGCTACTGCCTGC
>CAYOPA010000024.1:15044-22896 GCA_964405625.1 uncultured Bryobacterales bacterium | reverse complement strand
CGCGCGGGGAGTGCAGGCGCAGCTCGACGCCGTCCATTTTGGCGATGCGGCGCTTGTCCACGAAGAGCTCGACGTTCGAGCCGATGGAGTCGGAGAGGGCTGGCATGGCGGTATTAGATTAGCGGATCGACGCGCCAGCGGAAATCCCCTACAGCCGCATCCCCTGCGCCCGCAGCCGGATCTCGACCACCCGCTCCTCGCCGTCGCGCAGCACGGTCAGCTTGAGCGTATCGCCGCCCTTCTTGAGCGCCAGCAACTGCTGGAGCATCTGCCGACTGGTCAATTTCCGTCCGTCTGCGGCGATGATATAGTCGCCGCCCCACGGGATGCGATAGTTGCCGAGCTGCACCTCGCGGGTGGCGCCGCGCAATCCGGCTTCGGCCGCCGCCGAGCCGCGGGTCACCTCGGCCACCAGGTAGCCGCCCGGCGGCAGTTCCAGCGCCTGCGCCAGCCGCGGCGGCAGATGGACCGTCATGAAGCCCGGGTGCTCGGGACGCTTGTTGACGCCGTCGCTGCGGACAAACTCCAGCAATGGCTTCGCCCGGCCGATCGGCATGGCAAAGCCGATGCCGATGTTTCCGCCGGGGCCGTAGATCGCTGTGTTGACGCCGATTACCACCCCCGCCGAATTCAGCAGCGGCCCGCCTGAGTTGCCCGGATTGATGGCCGCGTCGGTCTGGATCATGTCTTCCAGAATGCCGTCGCGTTCCCCGCGGATCGAGCGGCCGATCGAGCTGACCACCCCGACCGTCAGGCTGCCTTCCAGCCCGAACGGGTTGCCGATGGCGAGCACCTTCTGGCCGACCCGCACCCGCGGGTCCTCCGCCAGCGTCAGGTACGGCAGCGGCCGGTCGGGCTTGATTTGCAGCAGCGCCAAGTCGTTGACCTCGTCTATCGCCAGCACCTTGGCCTCGTAACGGCGGGCCTCCTCTTCGCCGAGCAGGTTGACCTCGATCTGTGGCGCGCTGCCCCCGATCACGTGCGAGTTAGTCAGGATGCGGCCTTCGTCGTCGATCAAGAAACCCGAGCCGGACTCCCGCTGCGGGTAAATTTCAAAGAAAAAACCGCGTTGCAGGACTGTGCTGGTGATGTTGACCGTGGCCTTGGAGGCGCGCTCGTAGATTTCGATGTTGGAGAGCTCGTCGGCAGTCAACCCGGCGGTCTGGGCGGTGGTCCAGAAAGGGTCGGGGCCGCCGGGCGATTCCTGGCGCGGCCAGTCCACCGCGATCGTCCCCAGGACGAAGGCGCCCACCAGCGCGACGGTAAGGATGGTCAAACGAAACAGCTTGCGGCTCATCAGGCGGCCTCTTCCTTCAGTCTCGCGTAGACGACCCGGGCGCGGCTTTCGGTTTCCTGCTTGGTGCCCGAAGTGTCGATGACGTAATCGGCGAAAGGGATCTTCTCCTCCAACGGCATCTGTCGGGCCATTCGGGCGCGCGCCTGCTGCTCGGTCCCGCCGTCGCGGGCGATGAAGCGGGCGATCTGCATCTCAGGCGGGCAGACGGCCAGCACGATCCGGTCGTAGCGCTCGCGGCCGCCGGTTTCGATCAAGATGGCGGCTTCGACCACGACAACCGTTCTCGGATCCTCGGCCGCCGCCTGTTCGAAAAACTTCTGCTGGCGGCGAAACACGTGCGGATGGACCAGGGCGTTGAGCCGGGCGAGCTTTTCGGCGTCGTGGAAGACAATCGCGCCGAGGGCCCTGCGGTCGATCGAGCCGTCGGGTTGGAGGATGCCGTCGCCAAACTCCGCCACCACGTCGGGATACGCTTCGCCGTCGGGCAAAAGGGTCTGATGGCCGAGCTTGTCGGCCTCGACGACCCTGGCGCCGCATTGGCGAAAGACGCCGGCCACGAACGACTTGCCGCTGGCGAGGCCGCCGGTGAGCCCGACCTTCAGCACGACTAGCCCCGGCGCAGGCGCGCGGCGCGAACGGTGTTCGACATGAGCATCGCAATGGTCAGCGGGCCGACGCCGCCGGGCACCGGGGTGTATGCCGAAGACAGCTCCGCCATGTCCGCCGGGTGTACGTCACCCACCAGCGCCGAGCCTTTTTCGTGGAAGCGGGCCAGCCTATCCGGGTCCCGGGCGAAGATGCGTTCAGCCTCGGCGGGTTCGGTGATGCGGTTGATACCCACGTCCAATACCACGGCGCCGGGCTTGATGTAGTCGGCGGTAATCATCGCGGGACGGCCCAGGGCGGCGACTAGGATGTCGGCCTCGCGAGCCACGGCGGGCAGGTCCGCGGTGCGCGAATGGCAGATGGTGACAGTAGCGTTCTCGGCCAGCAACAGCAGAGCGGCGGGCTTGCCGACGATGTTGCTGCGGCCCAGCACCACGGCGCGCTTGCCCGCGATGGGGATGTCGCTGCGCCTGAGAATTTCAATCAGCCCCGCCGGCGTGCAGGAGACCAACTTCGGCTTGCCCGTGGCGAGCGCGCCGACGTTCATCGGGTGAAAGCCGTCCACATCCTTGGCCGGATCGATGGCCAGCAGCACGCGGTCGGCGTCGATTTGCTTCGGCAGGGGGAGCTGCACTAGGATGCCGTCCACTTCCGGGTCGGCATTGAGCTCGGCGACGATTTCGAGCAACTGCTGCGTGGTGATGTCGGCCGGCGGACGCAGCGTCTTGCTGTGGAGACCGAGCTTTTCGCAGGCCTCCATCTTATTGCGGACGTAGATGTGGGAGGCGGGGTCGTCGCCGACGAGCACGGCCGTCAGCCCCGGCCGGACGCCGGCCAGCGCCAGGGCTTCGACCTCCTCGCGCAGCTCGTCGATGATCTCGTCGCGGATCTGGGTTCCGGAAAGGATGCGGCCGGGCAACGATTTGTCTCCCGTGGGGGAGAGCCCATCTTAACATTGCGCGGTAGGGGCGGGCTTCCGCCCCTACCTATCCGTCACTTCCTTGATCACCCGCAGCCAGTCCAGCCCCAGAATCTTGCGGATGCGGCTCTCGCTGTAGCCGAACGGTCCTTCCAGGTCCAGGAACGCCGCGATTTTGCCCTCCGCCGCGCCGTGAATCGTGTCCTGGCCATGTTTCGCTGCCTACAATCCAGCCTACAGCCGTGGCACGGATTCGGCGGATCATCCCGGAACAGACGATGGCTCCTCATGTAGCATCTTTAGTGTTAGTTGCCGGAGCGTTCCAGCGCGACGCCGATGGCCCATTCGAGCTGGTCCTTTTCGAGTTTCGTGCTGACGAAGAGCTCCTGGCGGGCCCCGGCGCTCAGCGCAATCGCCTTCCAGCCGTTTTGGATCGGCGTGGTCACCCGGACCTTCACCGGCCCGCGCGCCTTTCGGACCTTCTTGATCTCGCCGGGGATGATGGAGGCGATCTCGGGCGCTTCGGCCAACAGCTCTTCGAGCACCCGGCGCAGGCCGTCGATGATCGAGTGCTCGATCTTGAGGCGGTCGTTGGCGGCTCGCAGTCGCATTCGCGCTCAAGGTAGCACGCCGACGGGGCAGCATCGAGTCATGGGGCGGGCTATGCTGATGGATTGAGCCTTGACCTCCCCTCGATCGTGATCGTCGGCCGTCCCAACGTCGGCAAGTCCACGCTTTTCAATCGGATCACCAAAAGTCGCCGCGCGATTGTGGGCAACGAGCCCGGCATTACCCGCGACCGCATCCACCTGGAAGTCGAGTGGCAGCGCCGCCGCTTTTTGGTCACCGACACCGGCGGCATGACGTTCGGCCTCGACGAGACCTTCCCCAACCTCATCAACGAGCAGGTGCGCATCGCCGTCGGCGACGCCGACCATGTGATCTTCGTGGTGGACGGGCGCACCGAGCTCAGCTCCACCGACAAGGAACTGGCCGCCTGGCTGCGCAAGACCAGCCGGCCGGTGACCCTGGCCGTCAACAAGTGCGACACCGACCGGCGCGACGGGCTGTCGGCTGAATTTTTCGAATTCGGCTTCGGCGACCCCGAGCCGATCTCGGCCGAGCACGACCGCAACATCGAGTCGTTGCTGGCTCGCGTCACCGCGGGCATCGAGCCGGAGCCCGAGCTCGAGGAGGTTGCCGAGGGCGAGGAGGGGGAAGAGGGCGAAGAGCGCGTCGTCGTGGAGCCGGAAGAGCCGCGCGTCATCCGCATCTGCATCATCGGCCGTCCGAACGCCGGCAAATCGACACTGCTCAATCGCCTGACCGGCGCCGAGCACGCCATCGTATCGCCCATCGCCGGGACCACGCGCGACGCCGTGGACGCCGCCATCGAGCGCGACGGGGTGCGCTTTGAGCTGGTCGACACCGCCGGCATCCGCCGCAAGGGCAAGACCACGGAGATGACCGAAAAGCTCAGCGTGATGATGGCCCAGCGACACCTGCGCATGGCCGACGTGGCGCTGCTGATCGTGGACGCCGAGCAGGGCGTGGCGGCGCTGGACGCCAACATCGCCGGCTACGCCCACGAGGCCGGCAAGGCGGTCATCGTAGTCATCAACAAGTGGGACCTGATCTCGCACGTGCAGCAGTCGGACTTTCGGCAGGAGGCGCGCGACGGGCTGCGCTTTCTCGACTACGCCCCGATGGCCTTCATCGCAGCCAAGACCGGCTCAAAGGTGGACAACCTGTTCCCGCTGATCCGCAAGGTCTTTCGCGAGTCGCGCAAACGCATCACCACCGGCGAGCTCAACCGCTTCCTCGAATCGGTCGATTTTGACCGCGCCACCTCGCCCGGCAACCGCCGACCGCGTATCTACTACGTCACGCAGGCGCGGGTGGCCCCGCCGACGTTTGTGTTCTTTACGAATCTCACCGAGCCGTTCCACTTCAGCTACGAGCGCTTCCTGATTAACCAAATCCGCGAGCGTTTCAGCTTCGAGGGCTCGCCCATCCGAATTTTGAGCCGAACAAAGAAGCGCAAAGCATAGCGCGAAGGCCGTTCGGGCTTCCTATAATGTCGGTTCACGTGTCCCAACAACTTAAAGTTGCATTTCAGGGCGCTCGCGGCGCCTTCAGCGAGCAGGCTTGCCGACTGCTTTTAGGCGACGGAGCAGAGCTAGAGCCGTTGGAGCGCTTTGTGGACGTTTTTGAGGCGCTGGCCTCGGGCGCGGTGGATCGGGCCGTGGTTCCGGTGGAAAACACGCTGGCCGGTTCGGTGCACGAAAACTACGACCACCTGCTGAACTTTAAACTGCCCATCCTGGCCGAAACCCGCGTCCGGATCGTCCACAACCTGATCGGGCGGCCGGAGGCTGAATTCGAGAAGATCACCCGCGCCATCTCGCATCCGGTGGCGCTGGGGCAGTGCCTGACGTTTTTCAAACAGAACCGCCAGATCCGCGCCGAGTCGCACTACGACACCGGCGGCAGCGTCAAGACCGTTATGGAAGGCGATGACCCGACGATAGCGGCGATTGCGTCGTCGGCGGCCGCCGAGCACTACGGCGGCAAGATTCTGCGCGCGGCGATTGAGGACAACCACGAGAACTTCACGCGCTTCTTCTTGTTAACGCGGGAGGCCGCCGAGGCGCCGCCGCAGGCGGGCGCGCTGCTCAAAACCTCGATCGCCTTCATCACCAAGAACGAGGCAGGCGCGTTGTTCAAGTGCATCGCCGCGTTTGCCCTGCGGGACATTACGTTGACCAAGATCGAGTCCAGACCGCTGAAGGGCCGGCCGTGGGAATACATGTTCTACCTGGACTTTCTGGGAGACCTGCGCGACCGCCGTAGCCGCAACGCGATGAACCATTTGGCGGAGATGACCGAGCTGTTGGCTACGTTGGGCTGCTACCCTAGCGCCGAGCAGAGGGCCCCCGAGCGGGCGATCGATCCATGAGCAAACGCGGCGCGAAAAACTCTCCGGCGGATTCCGAAGCCCCCGAGCTCGGCGCTGAGGCCACCGATGAGTCCACCGCCATGGTCGTGCGGGAAGAGGGCTTGGCCCTGTTGCCGGTGCGGGATACGGTGCTGTTTCCGCACGCCGTGATGCCCCTGAATATCGGGCGGGAGGCTTCGATCGCGCTGGTCTCGTCGTTGGGCGAGTCCAAGCGGGTGGGCGTGGTCGCCCAGCGCGACCCAAGGGTGGATGAGCCGACCGAATCGGACTTGTACTCGGTGGGCGCGCTGGCGGTGATCCACAAGGTGGTGCGGATGCCCAACCGCAGCCTGCTGGTCTTCGCCGAGGGGCTGTCGCGCATCCGTGTGACGAAGTACTTGCAGCAGGAGCCCTTCCACCGCGTGCTCTACGAGACCATCGCGGAGGGCGAGCCCGAGGTCGGGCCCGTGCTGGAGGCGCTGCGCCAGAACACGATCGGGATTTTTGAACAGATCGTCGAGCTGTCGCCGATGCTGTCGGAAGAAGCCGTGCAGATGGTGCGGAACATCGACGAGCCCGGCCGGCTGGCGGACTTCGTGGCGGCGACCGTGCCGGGCGTGACGGCGGCTGACAAACAGCGGGTGCTCGAAGAGCTCGACGTGCGCAGCCGCTATGAGCTGCTGCTGCGGCTGCTGTCGAAAGAGCGCGAGGTGCTCCAACTGCGCAGCAAGATCGAGTCGCAGGTGCAGGACCAGCTCTCGCAGACCCAGCGCGAGTTCTACCTGCGCGAACAGCTCAAGGCGATCCAGCGCGAGCTGGGCGACGAGGACGACGAGGCCGACACGCAAGAGCTGCGCGAGAAGATCGACAGCTCCGGCATGCCCGACGAGGCGCGCAAGGAAGCCTTACGCGAGCTCAAGCGGCTGGCGCGAATGAACCCCGCCGCGGCGGACTACACGGTCGCCCGCACCTACTTGGACTGGCTGACGTCCCTGCCGTGGAGCGTCTCCTCGGGCAAGGAAGTGAACGTTACCGTCGCCAAGAAAGTGCTCGACGAGGACCACTACGACCTGGAGAAGATCAAGGAGCGGATACTCGACTACCTGGCCGTGTTGCAGCTCAAGCCAACGCTGAAGGGGCCGATTCTGTGTCTGGTGGGGCCTCCCGGCGTGGGCAAGACGTCGCTGGGCAAGTCCGTGGCGCGGGCGCTGGGCCGGGAATTCATCCGGCTGTCGTTGGGCGGCGTGCATGATGAGGCTGAGATCCGCGGTCACCGCCGCACCTATATCGGGGCGCTGCCAGGCCAGGTCATCCAGGGAATTCGCCGCGCCGGGACCAATGACCCGGTGTTTGTGCTCGACGAGATTGACAAGCTGGGCCGCGACTTTCGCGGCGACCCGGCCTCGGCGCTGCTGGAGGTGCTGGACCCGGCGCAGAACAATACCTTTCGGGACCACTATCTGGATGTTCCGTTTGACCTCTCCAGGGTCCTGTTCATCACCACCGCCAACATAATGGACCCGATCCCCGGACCCTTGAGGGACCGCATGGAAGTGCTGGAGCTGCAAGGCTACACCGAGCGTGAGAAGCTCCAGATCGCCCGCAACTATCTGATTCCGCGCCAGATCGAAGAAAACGGCCTGGAGAAGACCGACATCTCGTTCGCGCTCGAGGGCATTCAGCACGTAATCCGCCGCTACACGCGGGAAGCGGGGGTGCGCAACCTGGAGCGGGAGATCGGCACGATCTGCCGCAAACAGGCCCGCCGGATCGCCGAAGGCCGCTCAAAGTCCGGCGACGCCGCGCCGCGCAAGCGCCTACGGGTGACGGCCAAGCGCGTGGAGGAGATGCTGCGGGCGCCACGCTTTCGCGAAGACGCCGAGCTGGCCGAGCGGACGCAGCGTCCCGGCGTGGCCGTGGGGCTTGCCTGGACGCCGGTGGGCGGCGACGTGCTGTTCATCGAGGCGGCCCGGATGCCGGGCTCCGGCAAGGGTTTTCAGCTCACCGGCCAGCTTGGCAAGGTGATGCAGGAGTCGATGCAGGCCGCCTGGAGTTGGGTGCGCTCGAACCTGGCCGACCTGGGCGTGAACCC
>CAYOPA010000024.1:0-15034 GCA_964405625.1 uncultured Bryobacterales bacterium | reverse complement strand
CCCGGCGACGCTGGCTGACCACGATATGCATGTGCATGTGCCGTCGGGAGCGATCCCAAAGGACGGGCCGTCTGCCGGGGTGACGGTGGCGACGGCGCTGACCTCGTTGCTGACCGGACGGCATGTACGCAAAAACGTCGCGATGACCGGCGAAATCACCCTCAGCGGCGCGGTGCTGCCGGTGGGCGGCATCAAGGAGAAGGTTTTGGCGGCGCGGCGCGTCGGTGTTAAGGAGCTGATCCTGCCGGCCGAGAACGAGGTGGATGTGCGCGAAGACCTCGACGCTGAGCAGCTTGGCGACATCAAGGTCCACTACGTGAAGACGGCCAAGGCCGCCGTGCTGAAAGCTCTGGAGCCACAGACGCGCCCGAAGGCGGCCAAAAAGAAATCCGGCTGACCGGGGCGATGGCGCATAATGAGGGTGGTCCGCTGACCCTCGCAATGCGCCCGCTCACGGCATTAATCCTCTCGCTCGGCATCAGCATGGCTTCCATGCAGGCGCCGTTCACGCATGTGCATGCCGCCGGCGAAGCCGAGGAGCACATCGCGCGGGAGCATGCCGGCAGTCTGGCGTTCCACATTCATCTGGGGCAGGGCCGCCATGGGGCCAGCCTGGACCAACTGGGCCCCAGCTCGCGGCTGACCAACTGGTATCGGTTTGAGATCGAGACGCCTTTCTCCGGGACGGCGCGGCCGGTTGTGACTGGTTTGTTGGCGGCGGCCCCGGCGCCAACGGTCAAGCGTTTCTATTTGGTGGAGTCGCTGGACCGGCTCCACGATCCCCCTCAAACGCAGCCGCCTTCGCTGCGCGGCCCCCCTTCCTGCTAGCTCAACGTCGCTGACGCGCCCGCAATTTCTCTGGATTGCTGCGTGAAAGCGGACCCGCGCCTGAAACGACCCCGCCCTGTCGGGTGGGCGTCGGTGGTGTTGGAAAGAGCTTGCAGGAGGTTGATTCTTGGTGTTGAAGCCGTATTTTCGTAGCGGCTGGGTTGGATTGGCGGCGATGCTGCTGATCGGCGTCCCAGCCCCGGCGCAGACGCAGACGCGCCTGTCTCTCATTGAAGCCGTGCGCCAGGCGCTGACCCAGCGGCTGGAGCTGACGGCAGCCTCCGAGGCCGCCGAAGCCGCGGACGGGGTGGCGCTTCAGGCGAGCCTGCGCCCGAATCCGACGTTCTTTATCCAGACGGAAAACTGGCGCGCCTGGGGCGACCCGTCGTTTGCGCTCGGGCGGGACCTTGAATTTTTTGCCTACGCGCAGCAGCAGATTGAGACCGCCGGCAAACGCCGCAAGCGCACCGATCTGGCGGAGCTGCAAGGCGACGAGGCTCGGCTGGCTCGAGCCGTGCTGGGCTGGAGGATCGAGCAGCAAGTGGCCGAGGCTTGGTGGAGCGCTCTGGCGGCCGAACGGCGGCTGGATCTTTTGGAGGAATCGCGGGGGGCCGTGGCCGAGCTGGTGCGCTACCACGAGCGCCGCGTGGAGCTGGGGGCGATCGCCGAGATCGAGCTCATCAAGGTCCAGGTGGAGGAGCAACGGCTCGCCCAAAGCGTGGCCGAGGCGCTGAATTTGCAGGAGCAGTCGCGGCTGGAGCTGGCGGCCGCGATGGGACAGCCGGAGCTGTCCGCCGGAGCGGTCCTCGACGGCGATCTGAAGGCGGAGCTCGATCGGGAGATCCTGGCTGAGGACTGGCGCGGGCGCGCCTTGGAGCAACGGCCGGATCAGGCTTTGCAACGCCAGCGGGTCGAGGCGGCGCGGGCGGCGTTGAGCCTGGCGGAGGCGCAGCGCCGGCCCGACGTAACGCCATACCTCGGTTACAAGCGCGCCGGGCCGTTCAACACGGTCGTTGGCGGCTTGAGCATTCCGCTCAACGTATCGGACCGCAATCAAGGCGGAATCGTCGAGGCGGCGGCGCGCGTGCGGGAAGAGGAGGCGCTGCTGCGGGCTTTGGCGGTGCGAACCGAGGCCGAGGTGCGGGCGGCGCTGGCCGCGGCGGAGCGGGCTCGGGCTCGGGCCTTACAGCTCGAAGCCGGCCTGCTGGCGCGCGCCCGCGAAAGCTACCGCATCTCGCTGGCGGCTTTTCAAGAGCAGGGGACCGATCTGCTGTTTCTGCTCGACGCTCTGCGCGCCCGAAATGACGCTGAGCTGCTGGCCGTGCAGGCTCTGGCTGACTACAAGCTCGGCGTGGCGCGGCTGAAGATTGCCTCCGGAGCTTGGAGCGAGATCGAGTTGGAGGCGCGGCCATGAACCGCTTTCTGTTGCCTATCGCCCTGCTCCTGAGCGCCTGCTCGTCCTCGCCGCCGACGCTGGAATCCTCCTCTCCGGCGGCCGGCCTTCCGCCCGAAATCGTCGACGGGGACGTTCGCTTCGAAGCTCTGGACCGGTTGACGATCGAGCCGGCCACGATGCGGCCGGTGCGGCAGGACCTGCGCGTGGTCGGCCGGGTGACCTTGGACGAGGACCGCACGGCGCGCGTCGCCTCGTTTGTGGAGGGCGTCGTCGAGTCGTGCTGCAAATCCGTCGGCGCGTACGTGCGGGAAGGCGAGGTACTGGCGAAGATACACAGCCACATGACTCACGAGGTGATCGCGGAAGTGACCGCCGCGCAAGCCACGCTGCAAACGCGGATTGCCGAGCGCGAATACGCCCGGCAGACGTCGGAGCGCGCCGAACGGCTGCTGGAGCTCAAGGCCGGCGCGGTGCAGGCCGTGGAGCAGGCGCGGGCCGATCTCAGCCGCGCCGAAAACGCCGTGCGGTCCGCCGAGGCGGGGGTCGAGCGGGCCGAGGCGCATCTGAATTTTTACGGTCTCGACGCCGAGCGGCTGACCGATGCCGACGGCCACGCTCCGCACCCGCTGATCGACATCAAGGCGCCCGCGGCCGGGGTGATCGTCTCCCGCAGCGTGCGGCTGGGCGATGTGGTCACGCCATCGAGCGAGCTGTATGTGATCAGCGACCTTTCGCGGATGTGGGTGATCGCGCAGATCCCGGAGGAAGCGTTGTCCGCTGTCGAGGTGGGAATGGAGGTCAGCGTGGAGACCCGCGCCTACCCAGGCGAGCCGTTCCGAGGCCGGGTGACCCACATCAACACCGAGCTGGACGCCGGGTCCATGACGGCGCAACTGCGCTGCGTGGTCCCCAACCCCCAGGGCCGCCTGAAGACCGGCATGTACGCCGACGTTTCCCTGAGATCAACCAGGACCGGGGAAGCGCTGCTAGTCCCCGAAGGCGCCGTTCAGACGGTGGGCGATGAGACGGTGGTTTTCGTGGAGAACAGGCGCGGCGAGTTTGAAGCTCGGACGGTGCGGACCGGCCGCTCGCTGGAAAACGGCATGGAGCTCCTCTCCGGGCTGGGGGCGGGCGAACGGATTGTCACCGGCGGGGCGTTTCTGCTCAAAACCGAGATCATGCGCGACGAGCTCAGTGTGGAGGACTAGCGGCGCCGTCGATGATCGAGTCGACGGCTTCGGCCCACTCGCGAGCCGCTACGCCTCGTCGGGAAACAGCTCGCGCCGCGCCGGACGCCCCTCCACCGACTCCGCCGCCAACGCCGCGGCCACCACGGCCATCGCCAAGACATCGGCCGCCAGCGCGCCGAGCAATCCCAGCCGCGCGGTGTCCGTCTTGGCGCCGCCCGTGCCCAGCGTAAACACCACGTCGCCGTCGAACGGCATGTGCACCGGCCGGATCGACCGCGCCAGCCCGTCGTGGGCCATCTGCGCCACTTTTTGCGCTTGCGCCTGCGTCCAATCGACGTTGGCCGCGACCACGCCAAGCGTGGTGTTTTGCATGCGGTCGGCCCGCCCGAAGCCCAACCCCTGGCGGATGCGCTGTGACAAATCAGCGAACGAGCGGCCGTCGTCCGCCAACGCCCCGGCCAAAATTTCGCCGGTTTCGGGATCGACCACGTCGCCGAGCGCGTTGACCGCCGCCAGCGCGCCCACGACCAAGCCGTCGGCCAGCTTCAGCGAAGCGCTGCCCAGCCCGGACTTCATCGATCGCCCGGCCCCCAACAGCTTGCCTACGGTGGCGCCGGCCCCGGCGCCGACGTTGCCCTGCTCGACGGGCTTGCCGGAGGCTCTTTTCGCCGCTTCATAACCGGAATCAGCCGTCGGCCGGATGGAGCTGTCGCCCAGGCCGAGGTCGTAGAGAATTGCCGCCGGCACGATCGGCACCACCGCCGACCCGGCGCGAAAGCCGACTCCGCGCTCTTCCAAAAAGCGCATCACGCCGTCGGCGGTAGCCAAACCGAAGGCGCTGCCGCCGGAAAGAGCGACTCCGTGGACCCGTTCCACGGTCCGATCCGGGCTCAGCAGGTCCGTTTCGCGGGTTCCGGGACCGCCGCCGCGCACATCGACTCCCGCGATAGCGCCATCACGGGTGAGAACGACCGTACAGCCGGTCGGCCGGCGGCTGGAGGTCCAGTGGCCGACCTCCACCCCTGGCACGTCGGTCAGCGAGCCCGTCGGCCGGGTCCCGCCGGCGGCCGCGGCAGCCAGCGGAGCCGCGACGGCGGATTGGAGCACGACGCGGCGGGACGGAGAGCTTGACATGGCGATTCCTCTACCTGGCTGTCAAGGGCGCATTATCTATCAAACGCACGTCGCCGACCCAGACCGCAACCAGCAGCCGCGCATCCCGTTCGACGCGCTCGACGGGTTCGAGCGTTTCCGGGTCCACAATCTCCATATACTCCGGGCGAACGAGGGGCTCCTCGGCCAGCGTTTTGGCAACCTGGGCGCGTAGCCCGGCTGTGTCGGCGCCTCCCGCCGCCAGCCGAAGACGGGCGGATTCCAGGCTGCGCCACACGACGGCGGCGGCCCGGCGCTGCTCGGGCGTCAACCGGGCGTTGCGCGAGCTCATCGCCAGCCCGTCCGGCTCCCGCACGGTCTCAACGGCGACAACCTCCATCGGAAAATCCAGATCCCGGACCATCCGCCGGATCGCCTGCAACTGCTGGTAGTCTTTCTCGCCAAAGTAGGCCCTGTCCGGCCCGGCAATGTGGAAGAGCTTCGCGCAAACGGTCGTCACGCCCCGAAAATGGCCCGGCCGGCGCTCCCCGCACAGCCCGTCCGTCAGCCGCTCCACCTCCACGAAGGCCAGCGGCTCACCGGGATACATTTCCTGATGGGTCGGCGCGAACAGCCAGTCCGCTCCTGTTTGCGAGCAGAGCTCGAGGTCGCCTTCGAGCGTGCGCGGGTAGCGCTCAAAGTCCGAGCTTTGGTTGAACTGCAAGGCGTTGACAAACAGGCTGACCACCACACGGTCGCACTCGGCTTTGGCGCGATCAATCAGCGCCCGATGACCGGCGTGCAGCGCCCCCATTGTGGGAACCAGCCCGATGAGCTCGCCCGATCGGCGGACCGGTTCCAAGGCCCGGCGCAGCGCGGCGATGGAGCCGATGACGGTGGTCAACCCGCCGACTCCGGAAAGCGGCCTTCTCGCACATCGGCGGAGTAGGCCGCGGCGGCCTCGACCGTGGCTCGGCCGAGGTCGGCGTAAACCTTGGCAAACGACGGGATGGCGTCGTAGAGCCCAAGGATGTCTTGAGTGACCAGCACCTGGCCGTCGCAGCCCGGCCCGGCGCCGATGCCGATGGTGGGGATTTCGAGCTCACCGCTGACCCGCCGGGCGAGCTCGGCTGGAATCGCTTCGAGCACCACGGCGAAGGCGCCGGCCTCCTCCAGCGCACGGGCGTCGGCCAGCAGCGCTTCGGCTGCGTCGGCCGTCTTGGCCTGCTTGCGGAATCCGCCGAGCTGATGGAATGCCTGGGGGGTCAAACCAAGGTGACCCATCACGGGAACGCCGATCTCGACCAGCCGCTTGACCAGCGGCGTCACTGAGCGTCCGCCTTCCAGTTTGACCGCCGCGGCGCCGCCCTCTTGCAACAAGCGGGCCGCCGCCAGCACCCCTTGCTCGACGCTGGCCTGGAAGCTCAAGAAAGGCAAATCGGCGACCACCAGCGGGCGCCGCACCGCGCGGCTGACGGCTCGCGAGTGATGCACCATATCGTCCAGGGTGACGGGCACGGTCGTCTCATAACCCAGCACGACCATGCCGAGCGAATCGCCCACCAATAGCAGGTCCACGCCGGCGCGCTCCAGCAACCGCGCCATGGTGGCGTCGTACGCCGTCAGCATGACGATCTTGCGGCCGTCGGCCTTCCAGCGCTTCAAGTCGGGGGCGCGAACGGGGCGCGGGTTCGTGGATGACACAGAGCTTTCAGTCTAACCGAGCGGCCCAGCCCTTTCTTACGGCGGATATGACTGGTAACCTGAGGAATCGCTCTCGCTCTGGAAGTGAAAGAGGGCTTACACCATGCACCGCTCCCCCCTGTTCCTGTTCCCCTCGCTGCTGGCAGCCATTGTCGCGTTTTGGCCGGCAGCCGCCATTGCCGCCGAGGGATCGGTAAGCGGCCCGACGATGGGCTATTTCTTTGACCAGCAACAGCAAGCCTTGCGGCCGATTCTGGGCGCCCCTGGCGCGTCGCAGATAGGCGATGCCCTGCCCCTGAGCGAGCAATTAACGCGCGCCGAGGTGGCCCCGACGCAGCAGTTCGCGTTGGGCGTGAGCGCCGAGGGCGGTTTGGTGTGGGTTGACCTGCGCGGCCCGACGCCGCAAGCGCGGCCGGTAGCGCTGGGGCTGGAAACCGTCAGCCGGATCCTGATTTCGCCGGGCGGTCAAGCCGCCGCCGTGTATGACCGCGGCTCGCGGAGGGTGCAGTTTTTGAGCGGATTGCCGGATGCGCCGATCGCCGGTGCAACGGTCGGCCTGGAAGGGCTGCAAGGAGTGCTGACCGCGATGGCCGTGGGCGATGACGCCCGCACGCTGCTAGCAGCCACCTCCAGCGCGAGCGCGGACGGCGGGCTGTACGTGATCCAGGCCGGCGGAGAGGTCCGCCGCGTCAGCGCCGCGGGCCGCATCTTGTCCGTGAGCTTTTTGGCTGGGCAGGACAACGCAGTGGCCGCCGACTACGGGCGGAGCGAAGTTCTGCGCATCGACGGCGTCAGCAGCGCGGCGGCCACGACCGTGCTGGCCTCCGGGCGCGACGGCGTCGACAAACCCGTGGCTGTCGACGCGTCCCCCCGCCTGAATCAGGTGGTCGCGGCGCTGGACGGCGTGGGCCGGCTGGCGGTGATCCCGCTCAACGGCGGTCCCGCACGGTTCGTGGAATGTAATTGCCGGCCGCGCGAGCTGACGCGGATGCGCGGCGAGTCGGTATTTCGGTTGACCAGCGACGCCAGGCAGCCGCTGTTCGTGCTCGACGCCGGGCGAATGGACGCTGACGGCTCGACGCCGGCCCCGCGCGTGCTGTTTGTGCCCGCCGGCGCGGAGCAGCAGTCCTCCCCGCCCGTCGGCAATGTTCCCGTGCGCCCCCGGACGGCTCGCTAAGATATCCTGTCGCCCGCTAAGGTATCCTGTCCGACGACATGGCCGATTCCAACCTGCTGCTTGAGATCCGCGACCGCATCGCGCTGGTCACCGTCAATCGCCCGGAGAAGCGCAACCCGCTCAACCTCGACACAGTGGTCGAGCTCGACGACTGCTTTACCCGATTGAAGGACAACGCCGAGGTCGGCGCGGTGATCCTGACCGGCGCCGGCGACAAGGCCTTTGTGGCCGGCGCGGATATCAATCGCCTGACCGATCTCGAACCCCTGCGAGGTCGCGACTGGGCGGTCCGGGGGCAGGTGGCGTTTGAAAAGATCGAGCGGCTGGGCAAGCCCGTCATCGCGGCGATCAACGGCTGGGCGCTGGGCGGCGGCCTGGAGCTCGCGATGGCCTGTCACCTGCGAATCGCCGCCGACACCGCGCGGATGGGCCAGCCGGAGATCAAGCTCGGCATCACCCCCGGATATGGCGGGACGCAGCGCCTGCCGCGGCTGGTGGGACAAGGACGCGCGCTGGAGATGTTGCTGACCGGCGATCCGATTGACGCCGCCGAGGCTTGGCGGATCGGCCTGGTCAATCACGTGGTCCCGGCGGCGGAGCTGCTGGAGAAAGCTCGTGAAATAGCCGCTAGAATGTTGAAGAACAGCGCAGTCGCGCTGAGCCTGACGCTGGAGACCGTGGAGCGCGGTCTCAACATGTCCTTGCCCGAGGCGATGGCATGGGAGGCAGCGCAGTTTGGATTGAGCGGAGCGTCACAAGACTCCAAGGAAGGCGTGCGGGCGTTTCTCGAGAAACGCGAGCCGCGTTTTGAGGGCCGCTAAGGCGACAAATGAGTGCATCCAACAACGAACCTCGCATCATCGAGGGCGACCTTTCCGCAGCCGGCGCCAGCTTCGCGATTGTGGTGAGCCGCTTCAACAGCTTCATCACCGACCGATTGCTCGAAGGCGCGCTCGACGCCATCCGGCGTCACGGCGGCGATTTGTCGAAGACCGATGTGGTGCGCGTGCCCGGCTCGATTGAGCTCGCTATCGCCGCCGAGACCCTGGCCGGCTCGGGCCGCTATGGGGCCGTGATCTGCCTGGGCGCGGTGATTCGGGGCGAAACCGATCACTATGACCACGTCGCGGGGCAAGCGGCGGCCTCGATCGCCGCCGTCGGCCCGCGAACGGGTGTGCCTGTCATCTTCGGCGTGCTAACGTGCGACACCCTGGAGCAGGCAATTAATCGCGCAGGCGCCAAGAGCGGCAACAGCGGTTACAGCGCGGCGGTGACGGCCATCGAGATGGCCTCGCTGATCGCCAAGTTGAGCCAGGCGTGAGCGAGCGATAATGCCGTCGCGTCATCGATCGCGCGAGCGCGCCCTCCAGATGATCTTTCAGTGGGAGGCCTCCGGGGACGCACCCGATGAGGTGGTCGCCACCTACTGGGGCGGGCTGGCCGCTGAGCCCGGCGAGGAGCCGCCCAAGGAGGACAGCTTCGCCAATTCGCTGTTGTACGGCGTGAGCCAGCGCACCGCCGCGATCGACGCACTGATCAGCGCCCACGCCGCCAACTGGAAGATCGAGCGCATGGCCGCCGTCGACCGGAACATCCTGCGCATGGCCATTCACGAAATGCTATACGGCGGCACGGCTGCTCCGGTGGTCATCAATGAGGCGCTGGAGCTGGGCCGGCGGTTTTCCGGGGAGAAATCCGCCGGTTTTCTCAACGGCGTGCTCGACGCTGTCCGCAAGAGCCTGGAGAAAGCGGACACCCCGGCGCCTTCGTCCGAGCCTCCGCCTCCTCCGCCAGCCGACGACGCGCTTTAATACGGTTCCGCTCGACGCGGCAACCGTTATTCTGAAGTTGGCACTTGGTTTCCGGCGAGGCGACGGAAATCCGATGGCGAATTCATGAGAAAGGCGGCGATAGGAGTGATCGCGGCGTTGATCATCGCGCTGGCGGGCGCGGCGGCGGTCTCGACATACGCCCAGCGCCGAGACGATAATCTACGGATGCAGCAGGCGATCTCGGCGTCCTGGCAAGCGGTGGACGCCGTCATCGTGCAGCGTTCGGACTTGGCGCCGGGACTGATTCAGGCTGTCAAGCCCTACGCTACCCGAGAGCGGGCCGCCATCGCGCGGCTGCGGCAGGCGCGGGCGGCTCTCGACGAGGCGTTCGCCGTGCCCGCCCGGATCGCGGCCAACGACGGACTGTCCGAAGCACTGCAAGAGCTGCTCGCCATCGCCGACGCGTATCCCGAGTTGCCGGCCACACCGGAGTACAAGCGGCTGCAGGATCAGCTCGCGGCGGTCGAAAACCAACTCGCGACGCAGCGTCGCAGATACAACAAGCAGGTTCAGGAGTACAACACCCGCCTCCAGTTGTTCCCGAATAACCTTGTCGCGGCGATCGAGGGCTTCGAGCGTGAGGAAGCCTATTTTCGAACCAACGAGAGGGCCCGCCAGTCAGCGCCGGCGGTCAATTTCGCCGCCCCGGAGCCAGCCCAGTAGTCTGATTCTCAGCGGCGCTGGTCAAACAGCCACTCGATCAGCCCCGGAATCTCCAGCGCGTATCGAAAGGCGTTGTGACCAACCCCGGGAATCTCGGTGTAAAGCGGCTCTCGGCCCACGCTCCTTAGCGCTTCGATCATTTCTCGCGATCGAGAGGCGGGAACGACCGTGTCGGCGCCGCCGTGGACTGCCCAGACCGCCGCGTCCGCTTCGACGATGTGTGTCGGGTCGCCGCCGCCGGCAATGGGGACAGCGGCCGCGAATACCCCGGGATGTCGGCTGATCGCGATCCAAGCGCCGAAGGCCCCCATCGAATAGCCCGTCACGTACAGCCTGCGGTCGTCGATTGGCAGCTCGGCGGAAAGCTGGTCGCGAACCAGTTCGACGGCTAGCTCCAGTGGTTCCCGTAGATGCGGCGCGGGGTCCGGCGTGGACCGCCACTGACGCACCCAGGTCGGCGCCACGGTCGGATCGGCGCGCGGGGCGACGACGAAGCACGGGAATCTTTGCTGGATTTCCTCCGCGGTCCAGTAGGCCAACCCGGTCATGCGGTTCAAGGCGGCTTCATTGAGATCATCCGATCCGCTGCCTTTGGCGCTGTGGAGGAACAGGACCAGCGGATACGTCTTGCCGGGCTCGATTGCAGCAGGTCGATAGAGCAGATAGGGTAGGTCCTGGCCCGATTCGTTGTTGTAATGCCGCTCCTCGAAGGAACCAATCTGGCGGGGCGGAAGCGGATCGCCCGGTTTGGGAACGCGGGGCTGCTTGTCTGGGACCCGCGCCGAGGGAGTAGCAGGCTCAGCGGCGGCTGGTTCGGAGGACGGCGGCAACGGTTCGGGAGGCAGAGGCGCCGCAGCCCTCCTGGAAGACCTGCCGCAGCCAGCGGCCAGCAGCAGCGCGGCCAGCGCCAGCGCCAGTCCGGAACGGCGCAACGTCTGACAGAATGGAAAGTATCGCCGCATGCGGATACTGCTCACCAACGATGATGGCATTGATGCGCCCGGACTGGCTTGCCTGGAGCGCGCGGCTCGCGAGATCGGGGAGTTGACAGTCATCGCGCCGCACCAAGAGCAGTCCGGTTGCAGCCATCGTACGACGACGGACCGAGTCTTGCGGTTGGAGGAGCGGGGCAAATGTCGTTTTTCTCTCGACGGCGCCCCGGCGGACTGCGTTCGGGTCGGGCTGCACAGCTTGGGGAAGTTTGATCTTGTCGTGGCCGGCATCAACGCGGGAGGGAATCTCGGAGTCGACGTGTACCACTCCGGCACCGTCGCGGCGGTCCGGGAAGCGGCCCTGCACGGCGTGCGCGGCGCGGCGTTTTCGCACTATCGGAACCGCGGGCTGGACGACAATGACTGGCGGCGAGCCGAAGCTTGGACGCGGACGTTGTTGGAGCAGTTTCTGTCGGAGCCCTGGCCGAGCGGCCTGTACTGGAATGTCAACTATCCGTGTTTGGCCAATGGCGATGTGCGTTTGGATACAGTGCTCTGCGAGCTCGACCATTCCCCACTGCCATTACGCTTTGACCGAGAGGACGGGGGATTGCGCTACTCTGGCAGCTACCAAGCGCGGCCGCGGGTTCCCGGCGGAGATGTCGATGTCTGCTTTGGCGGTCGAGCTTCGGTAACCGCCATCCGGATGGGTTAACCCATCAATTCACTACTGGGTTGGCGGGCGGGCCGCTGCGATGGAATAATGTGGGGGCGCTTTTCTTCCAAGGAGCCCTCATGAATTCCCGACACCTGCCTTGTGTGCTGGCGCTTGTCGTCGGCCTGTCCACGCCGGCTGACGCGCAACAGCGCCAGTACCCCACCGGCTATACCGACACTGAGCTGATTCCCGGACAAAAATACCGGGTTCACGACGACGCCCGACCTCGGCCCCGAGTTGTGCCCCCCGGCGATGGAGCGGCGGCGCCTTCGGATGCGATCGTGCTCTTCGACGGCTCGAATTTTGCCGAGTGGGAGAGCTGGAAGGGTCCCCTCGGCTCCGACTTCATTGGCGCAAAGGGCGAGACCGGCCCTTCGGAATGGCTGCTGGAGGAGGGCGCGATGGTCGTGACGGGCAAATCCAGCCTGAAGACGAAGCGTGAGTTCGGCGACGTGCAGCTCCACATCGAGTGGGCGACGCCGAAGGAGGTTGTCGCGGCCAGCCAAGGACGCGGGAACAGCGGCGTGCTGCTGATGGGGGCCTACGAGATCCAGGTGCTGGACTCGTACAACAATAAATCGTATGCCGACGGGCAGGCCGCTTCGATCTATGGCCAGTATCCTCCGTTGGTGAACGCATCGCGCCCGCCCGGCGAGTGGCAGACCTACGACATTGTGTTCGAGGCGCCGCGCTTTGAGCACGACAAGCTCGTCAAGCCCGCGTATGCGACGGTTTTCCACAACGGCGTGCTGATGCATCATCGCCGCGAGATCTTGGGCCCGATGCGCCACAAGGCGCCGGCGCCGTACAAACCGCAACCGGAGAAGGGGCCGCTAGTGTTGCAGATGCACTCGAATCCGGTGCGCTATCGCAACATCTGGGTGCGCGAGCTTGATTTGACTGAGAACGAGCGGTAGGCGGGGCGGCGGAAACAGCGAAAGCCCGCCGGTGAACGGCGGGCTTTCTATTGTTTAAATCGGGCGGCGTCCTACTCTCCCACACCGTCGCCAGTGCAGTACCATCGGGGCTGGGGAGCTTAACGGCCGTGTTCGGGATGGGAACGGGTGTGGCCTCCCCGCTAGAGCCACCCGAAAGTCGGGAAACTCAGTGAGAATGAACACGAGAAGGGCAATAAAGCATCGTCGGTAATCCGCGCGCCAACCGGACGGGTGGAACCGTCCTGGGTAAATTTTATGGTCAAGCCGAACGGGCGATTAGTACCGGTTAGCTGAACGTGTTACCACGCTTACACACCCGGCCTATCGAACTGGTCGTCTTCCAGTGCCCTTCAGGGAAACCTCATCTTGGGACGAGCTTCGCGCTTATATGCTTTCAGCGCTTATCTCTACTGAACTTCGCTACCCAGCCATGCCTCTGGCGAGACAACTGGATCACAAGAGGTTCATCCGCCTCGGTCCTCTCGTACTAAAGGCAGCCTCCCTCAAGTTTCCTCCGCCCACCGCAGATAGGGACCGAACTGTCTCGCGACGTTCTGAACCCAGCTCACGTACCGCTTTAATAGGCGAACAGCCTAACCCTTGGGAGCTTCTCCACCCCCAGGATGCGATGAGCCGACATCGAGGTGCCAAACCCGGGCGTCGATGTGAACTCTTGGCCCAGATCAGCCTGTTATCCCCGGCGTACCTTTTATCCGTTGAGCGACGGCCCTTCCATGCGGAACCGCCGGATCACTAGGACCTGCTTTCGCACCTGCTCGACTTGTAGGTCTCACAGTCAGCCTGGCTTATACCCTTGCGCTCTACGGCTGATTTCCAAACAGCCTGAGCCAAGCTTCGTGCGCCTCCGTTACATTTTGGGAGGCGACCGCCCCAGTCAAACTACCCGTCATGCAGTGTCCCTCCGCCGGATTCACGGCGGCAGGTTAGATTCACAGAACAGCCAGGGTGGTATCTCACCGTTGGCTCCCCCGAGCCCAAGAGCCCGAGTTCGTAGCCTCCCACCTATCCTGCGCAAACTGCCCCATAAATCACTGCAAAACTGTAGTAAAGGTGCACGGGGTCTTTCCGTCTTGCGGCGGGTACCCGGCGTCTTCACCGGGACCACAAATTCGCCGGGCGGGTTGTTAAGACAGTGCCCAGATCGTTACGCCATTCGTGCAGGTCGGAACTTACCCGACAAGGAATTTCGCTACCTTAGGACCGTTATAGTTACGGCCGCCGTTCACCGGGGCTTCGATTCGAAGCTTCGCTTGCGCTGACCTCTCCTCTTAACCTTCCGGCACCGGGCAGGCGTCAGCCCCTATACGTCGTTTTCGACTTTGCAGAGACCTGTGTTTTTGTTAAACAGTCGCCTGAGCCTTTTCACTGCGACCTCTCTCGAGGCACTCCTTATCCCGAAGTTACGGAGCTAATTTGCCGAGTTCCTGAACAACCCATCACCCGAGCGCCTTAGAATACTCATCTCACCTACGTGTGTCCGTTTACGGTACGGGCGCCTCTCTCCACCTTAACGGCTTTTCCAGGCAGTGTGCCCTCACGACATACGGATTTCCATCACCGCTGCCGATATGAGCTCCTGCGTCCCCGCTCGGTATAAAGAAAGGCGGTCGCGGAATATTAACCGCATATCCATCGGCTACGCCTTTCGGCCTCACCTTAGGACCCGACTAACCCTGAGCGGATTGACCTTGCTCAGGAAACCTTAGGTTTTCGGCGGCCAGGGTTCTCGCCTGGCTTCTCGCTACTGATGCTGGCAGAGTCTCTTCCGACCGGTCCACCGAACCTTTCGATTCGACTTCAGCCCTGTCAGAATGCTCTCCTACCGTCCTTGCGGACCCGCGGCTTCGGTACTGTGCTTGAGCCCCGATACATTTTCGGCGCCGAACAGCTCGACCAGTGAGCTATTACGCTTTCTTTAAAGGATGGCTGCTTCTAAGCCAACCTCCTGGCTGTCTTAGCCGTTCGACTTCCTTACCCACTTAGCACAGATTTCGGGACCTTAGCCGGCGGTCTGGGTTGTTTCCCTCTCGACAATGAGGCTTAGCCCCCACTGACTGACTGCCGCGCTTGCGTCCATGGCATTTGAAGTTTAAAAGGGTTCGGTAAGCTGGGAAGCCCCCTAGCCCTGTCAGAGCCCTACCACCATGGCGAATCACGCGACGCTAGCCCTAAAGCTATTTCGGAGAGAACGAGCTATAACGGAATTTGATTAGCCTTTCACCCCTATCCTCAACTCATCCAAGCAGTTTTCAACCTACACTGGTTCGGGCCTCCATCTGCTGTTACACAGACTTCACCCTGGTCAAGGATAGATCATCCCGTTTCGCGTCTACTCCCAACGACTGAACGCCCTATTCAGACTCGCTTTCGCTGCGGCTCGCTTACGCTTAACCTTGCCGCTGAGAGTAACTAGCCAGCTCATTAAGCAAAAGGCACGCGGTCAGGCTTGCGCCCTCCCACTGCTTGTAGGCCTACGGTTTCAGGTACTTTTCACTCCCCTAGCAGGGGTTCTTTTCACCTTTCCCTCACGGTACTAGTTCACT
>CAYOPA010000023.1:0-23445 GCA_964405625.1 uncultured Bryobacterales bacterium | reverse complement strand
GCGGTCGTGTCCGGCATTCGGCGGCTGTTTGACCTCGACGCCGACCCGGCGGCTATAGCCGGGGCGCTCAGCCGCGATCCGGTCCTGCGGGAGCGCGTTGCCGCCCGGCCTGGCTTGCGCCTGCCCGGCGCTTGGGATCTGTTTGAAATGGCGGTGCGGGCTACGCTCGAACAGCAGGTCACGCCCAAGGGCGCCGCCACGCTTGCAGCGCGGTTGATCCCCCCCGACGGGCTCTTCCCCACGGCTGCGCAGCTCGTCGAAACCGACCTGAGCGGCGTCGGCTTGACCGGCGCCCGTCGCCGAACGCTCGAAGGTCTGGCCCGAGCCTTTGCCGCCGGCGAGATTCCGCTCGACGCCCCCGCCGCCGAGGTTCGCCAGGCGCTGGAAGCGATCCCCGGCATCGGCCCTTGGACCTCGCACTACATCACTCTACGGGCGTTGGGCGACCCCGACGCCTTCCCGCCCAAGGATCTCGCCCTGCGGCGTGTTTTTGGCTCCAACGACGCAGAGTTGCTGCGCGCCGCCGAGGCTTGGCGACCCTGGCGATCGTACGCGGCGATGCACCTGTGGACTCCCCTACCCCTATGAAACTCCTCTACGAATTTCTCGAAAGCCCCGTCGGGCTGCTCCGGCTCGTCGGCCGCGAGGACGCCTTGACGAGCCTGTACTTCTTGGAACAAACCGAGGCCCCGGCCGATGCCGTGGAGAAGCCCGGCTTCGGAGGCTTCGCCGAACGGGTGAAGGCGTACTTAGACGGCGACGTGACCGCTGTAGATGGTATCGAAACGGACCCCGCCGGTACAGCCTTCCAGAAGGAAGTCTGGAGGCTGCTGCGCGCCATTCCCGTCGGCAGGACGGCATCGTACGGCGAGCTCGCGGCCAAGCTGGGGAGGCCCGGTTCGTCGCGCGCCGTGGGCATGGCGAACGCCCGCAATCCGGTGGCGGTGGTGGTTCCCTGCCATCGGGTGATCGGGGCCGACGGCAGCCTCACCGGATACGCGGGCGGGTTGGAGCGCAAGCGCTGGCTGTTGGCCCATGAAGGCGCGCTGATTGGGTAGCGTAGTCGACAAGTGTGGTAGCCATACAGCCTCGGGCTTCAGCCCGGGGAAACGGGCGGGGCGCCAAACGCTAGTCACCCCGGGCTGAAGCCCGGGGCTGTCTTTTGTCCCTCGCCTGGTCCGCCGCAGCCCCGTCGCCCTTCCAGAAGCTGTCTGCTAACATCCCCTTAGGCCCACTCCGGCCCCCAAATGCGTGCCTTGCGTTACCTCCTGCTGCTGGGCGCCGCAGGCATCGCGTTCTTCGCCTACCGCGACTACGACAGGACGCGCGGCGCCCGCGACACCACCCCAAAAGTGCGTCCCGCGACTCTGGGGAGAGATCTGAACTCGCGCTCCAGCCGCTGGCAATGGGAACAGTCCACCGGCGACGCCTCCCGGCTGACGGTTTCGGCCGAGGGCTTCAGCCAAGGCCGCGACGACGGGGCGATCGAGCTACAAGGCGTTGAGCTGCGGATCTTCCGCGAGACCTCCCAAACCTTTGATCTGATCCAGACCGAGAAGGCGATCTTCGATGTGGACGCCAACCAGTTCCGCAGCCAAGCGGAGACTTTCATCACCCTCGGCGTCGACGCCGAGACCGAGGACGAAGACGACGACACTCTGACGCGAATCATCGCGGCAGAGGCGCTTTTTGACACCAAGACCGGCGCCGCGCAGACCCAATCGGCCACGCGCTACCTCTTTGCCGGCGGCGAGGCGCGCTCGACCGGCTCGTTCTACGACTCGGCGCAAGGCCGCTTTGAAATGCAGTCAAACGTGGAGGTCGAGCGCTTCGCCGCTTCGCCCGGCGGGGAAACCACCCACATCCGAGCCGGCGCCCTGGCCTATGAGGAGCGCGCCGACCGGGTGTTCCTGCGTGAGGGAGTGACCATGCGGCGCGGCGCCCGCCGCGTGAAGGCTCGCGAAGCCACCGTACTGCTCGAAGGCGGCAAGCTGAAGACCATCCTGGCAACCGAAGCAACAGGCGGCGACTCCGGCGGCAGCCGCCGCACGACCTTCCGCACCGCAAGCCTGGAAGCCTACTACGACAACCGCCAGCGTCTGGAGAAAGTCGTGGGAGACGGTGCGTCAGAGCTCCTGGCGGAATCGGCGAGCTCCACCCTGCGCGCCGCCGGCCGCCGTATCGAGCTGCGCTATTCGCCCGATCCGCTCGGCGGCGATAGTCTGCTCGACGAGGCGCTTCTGGACGGCGCGGCGCAAGTAGTGGCGAGCCCCAAAGGTCCGGGCGAAACCCAGAGGCGCGTGACCTCGGAGACGATCCGGCTGGAGATGCGCGACGGCGGACAGGAAGTAGGGTTGCTGGAGACCCTCCAAGCAGGTCGGGTGGAGCTGACTCCAATCGGCGGAGGCGCGGCGCGCACGCTGGACGCCGATCGTGTCCGGGCGCTGTACGGGGAGCGTAGCCGTCTGGAGCGATTGGAGGGGCGCGGTCAGGTGCGGCTGACCAGCCGGCCCGCGAAGGGGCCGGAGCTCAAGAGCTGGAGCGAGACACTCGACGCCGATCTGGCGGCCTCGGGCGAGCTGACCAGCTTGGTCCAGCGCGGGAAATTTCGGTTTGAACAAGACGGACGCTCGGGCGAGGCGGAGTCGGCAGTCTGGGACCCGGCCACCGAACGCCTCACGATGGAGGGACGGTCGAAGGTCCGCGACGGCGCCGGGCTGATTGATGCGCACCAGATCGTCCTGGTGGAAGGCGGCGGCCGCATTGAAGCTCAAGGCGGCGTTTCCTCCGTATTTCGCGATCAAAACGGGTCTGCGAAGCCGGATGGGGGCCTCTTCCGCGAGGATCAACCGGTTTACGCTTCAGCGTCGCGCATGGAATCCGACAGCGCAACGGGAGTCGTCGTCTATGAAGGCGAAGCGAGACTGTGGCAGGGGCGCAACCGCATTGAGGCCGACCGAATCCGCATTGACCGCCAGGGGCGCATGTTGGAAGCCGAAGGTAAAGTCATGAGCCTGCTCGAAGAGGTCCGCGAAGGCGACCAGGAACCGTCACTTGTTGAAGTCTCGGCCCAGCGTCTGCGCTACGACGAAACCGAGCGGCGGGCGACCTACACGGCCGGCGTCCTGCTCAAGCGCAGCGACGTGGTCGTCCACTCCGATCTGCTGGTGGCGCGGCTGCGGCCGGCCGGCCCGGAAGGCGGCGCCGGGCTGGAGTCAGCGGAGGCGACGGGCGGCGTGCGCATCCAAGAGGCGGCCGGCGGCCGCCGGGCCGAGGCCCACACGGCCGAGCTCGCCGAAGACCAAGAGACCGTGGTGCTGCGCGGCGAGCCCGCGCGCGCCTGGAACGGAGCCGGCGAGGAGACGCGCGGCGCGGAGTTGACCTGGTCTTCGCGCAATGATAGCCTTCGCGTTTCCGGCGGCGAAGAGCGCGCCTATACCTTCCGGCGGCAGGGACGCTGAATCGTGGCAACATGACAGGGAGAGGTTAGCGGGGCGGCAGCGTGCCCTTCTGTTCTTGTGACTGCTTCAGCATCCATCGAATCTCTGCGCACCGAGGGGCTCTCGAAGAGCTACCACGGGAGGACCGTCGTCGGCGACGTCTCGCTATCGGTTCGCCGCGGCGAGGTGATCGGCCTGCTCGGGCCCAACGGCGCCGGCAAGACAACCTCATTCCGCATGGTCGTTGGCCTGGTCGCCCCCGACGCCGGCCGGGTTTTTCTCGGGGATAAGGACATCACCGAGACGCCGATGTACCAGCGGGCGCGGCTGGGCATCAGCTACCTGCCGCAGGAAGCCTCGGTGTTTCGAAAGCTCACGGTCGAGGAAAATATTCTCGCCATCCTGCAAACTCTGCGGATCTCGCGGTCGGAGCGCCGAGACCGGCTGGAAGAGCTGATCAGCGGCCTGGGCCTCGACACGGTGCGGCGCAGCGCGGGCTACCAGCTCTCCGGCGGCGAGCGGCGGCGCGTGGAGATCGCTCGATCCCTGGTGATCTCCCCCAAGTTCCTACTGCTGGACGAACCGTTTTCCGGCATTGACCCCAAACAGGTGATCGAGCTCCAAGGCATCATCCGGCAGCTCCAGGGCGCGGGCATCGGCATTATCATCACCGACCACAACGTGCGCGAGACGCTTTCGGTCACCGATCGGGCGTTCATCATCCACAACGGCACGGTGTTTCGCTCCGGCACGCCGCGGGAGCTTGAGGCGGACCCGGAAGTGCGCCGGGTGTACCTGGGCGAGAACTTCGAGCTGCCGGGCTCGTTCGGGCTGCGCGGAAGCTCGTAGAGACGGACATTCTTGTCCGTCTTCCGGGTTTTCCACATTTCGCTCAGACCGACCGCGGACAAGTAGCGCAGGCGCCTGCGCCTGCCGGCTCGACCCCCAGGTCGAGGCCCTTGGCCTGCGTGACGTTGATCGCGGCAACGTCCTCGATACGCGACGACGCCGCTCGGGGGAACGTCGCTTGGGGCGGCCCCTACGAAGTGGTACTCTGATTGCAGGAAAATCTTCCTTCGGACGGTCGCGCCCATGTTCATGCAACAACGTTTGGGCCTGAAGCTGGCGCAAAAGCCGGTGCTCACCCAGAGTCTCCGGCAGCTCGTCAAGCTCCTCGCCCTCAACAAGCTAGAGCTCAAGGAAGAGATCAACCAAGAGCTCATCGAGAACCCGGTCCTTGAGCAGACCGCCGACGACGGCCGCGAAGAGTCGCTGGACGAGGCGATTGCCAAGGAGACCGAGCGCGAGCGAGCCGATTCGACGGAATCCGACCCCGCCGCCGAGGCCGCTGAAGCCTTCAGCGAGATTGACCTGGGGGCATTTTTTGAGGACTACCTCGACCCCGGCCCGCGCGGTCCGGTGCAAGAGGTCATCGAAAAACCCTCGTTTGAAACCTTCCTTTCCAAGCCCACCACGCTGACCGACCACCTGCTCTGGCAGCTCAGCCTGAGCTCCTTGAAGCCGGCCGTGCGAGCGGCTGCCGAGGCGATTGTCGGCAATCTCAACGAGGACGGCTACCTGACGGTCGATCTCGATGAGATCGCGCTGGAGTCCGGAGCCTCCCCGGAGGCGGTGCAAAAGGCGCTGGAAGCGGTGCAACAGCTCGACCCGCTGGGTGTGGGCGCGCAGGACCTGCGGGACTGCCTGCTGATCCAGCTTCGCTCCGAGGACGCCGACAACGGGGTGGCCGGCGCGATTGTGCGCGACTGCTGGAAGCAGCTCGAAGACGGGGCCTCTTCCGAGGAGATCGCGAGGGTTCTGGATCGGCCGGTCGAGCACATCGAGATCGCGCTGAACGTGATTCGGCATCTCGACCCGCGCCCGGGGCAGCGCTTTGCTGTCTCGGAAACGCGCACGGTGGAGCCGGACGTGCAATTTGTGAAGACTCCCGAGGGTTTTCGCGTGGTGCTCAACGACGACGACATGCCCGAGCTTCGGCTAAACCGCAGCTACCGGGCGCTGCTAAAACGCGGCGCGTCCACCACCGAGGTGCGCGGCTACATTCGCGACCGCTACAACTCGGCCATTCAGTTGCTGCGCAATATCGAGCAGCGCCGACAGACGATCCATGGCGTGTGCAATGCGATCGTACGGCGTCAACCAGGGTTTTTGGCCGATGGCATCGAGCACCTGCGGCCGATGATGATTAAGGACGTGGCCGAGGAGATCGGCGTCCACCCGTCGACGGTCAGCCGGGCGGTGGCGAACAAGTATGCGATCACGCCGCACGGCGTTTATGAGCTTAGATTCTTTTTTACTGAAGGCGTACAAGGCCCCAGCGGCGCCGGGTTGCCGCTGCTGCTGCTGAAGCGGAAGGTCAAGAAGATGATCGAGGACGAAGATCCGAGAAAGCCTCTGACCGACGACCACCTCAGCGCGATGCTCCGAGAAGAAGGGGTGCATGTCACCCGCCGGACAGTGGCCAAGTATCGCGAAGACATGAACATCCCTTCAACGCACAAACGTCGCAAAAAGAAGGGGTGAATCGTACTACACGGAGGCCCATCATGAAGATTCACTACACGGGACGTCACGCGGAGATCAGCGATGCGGAGAAGGCCAAGGCGAAGCGTAGGTTCGAGAAGGTGCAGCGCATCTTCGGCCCGAGCCACGATCTGGAATCGCACGTCATCCTTTCCAAGCAGCGCCACTTCGTGCAGGCTGAAATCACGCTGCACGCGCTCGGACACACACTGGTGGTGACCGGTGAGAACGCCAGCGCGTTCGCCGCTCTGACGCAGGCGCTGGAGCGGCTCGAAAAGCAGGCCGTTAAGAACAAGCACAAGCTCGTCGACACGCGCCGTCCGGGCCGTCAGCGCGACGAGCCCAATGTGACGGTGCAGGCGGTCACCAGGGATTTGGCGGAGAACGGGGCGGCCGAGCCTCCGGACACGCCGCCGATCGCCCGCATCGTTCGCGGCAACGGCCAAGCGGGCAAGCCGCTGACCCTCGAGGAGGCCGCGCTGGCCTTGCAGGACCAGGATCGCGACCAGTTGACCTACACCGACAGTGACAGCGGCCGGCTCTGCGTGCTGGTTCGCAGGCGGGACGGAGCGTTGGAGCTGGTGGAAACTACGGCGTAAGCGCCCGCATCGGAAGAAATGCGCGGGGGCCGGGCCTCACGGTTCGCCCGCCCCCGCGTCGTACAATACGACCATGTTTCGCTTGTTGCCGGCTCTTATTCTGCTCCTGGGGCCGCTGACGGCTCAGCAGCTCTCGCCGCTGGACGCCCCGGCCCCGCAAGCCGCTTCCGCACAGCCGCCGACCAACGCGCTCGACAAGAAGGACCTGGAATTTTACGTCCGGCACCTGTTCGTCTACGGGCCGCAGATTCACATCGAGGTCGGCCCCTACGTCGAGAGCGGCGTTCCCGGTCTGCTCGAAACGACCGTGACGGCTTCCTTTAAGCTGCAATCCAAGAAGCACACCTTCTTCGTCTCCCAGGACGGCAAGCATCTGCTGGAAGGCTCGACCTACCGGATCGACCAGAACCCCTACCAGGACGTGATCAAGACGATCGACACGACCAAGGCGCCGGCGTTCGGCGAGGAGGGAGCCTCGGTGGTGGTCGTCGCCTACTCGGATTTCCAGTGCCCGTTCTGCGCCCAGGAGGCGCTGATTTTGCGCAATCAGCTCAAGAACGAGTACTCCGGCAAGGTGCGCGTCTACTTCCGCGACTTCCCGCTGGCCAACCATGACTGGGCGCAGGACGCCGCCGTCGCCGGCCGTTGCATTTACGATCAGGAACCCGAGGCTTTCTGGGCGTACCACGATTGGATCTTTGCGAACCAGGGCTCGATCACCAAAGCCAACCTGAGCGACAAGGTCGGCGAACAGGCCAAGACGTACGGCGTGGACCCGCTGAAGCTTTCCGGCTGCATGTCAGACCCGGCGGCGACGGCCGCGGTGGAGGCTTCGCTGGGCGAAGGCCGCGCGGTGGGCGTGACCTCGACGCCGACCCTGTTCGTTAACGGCCGCAAGATGGCGGGTTCGGTGAAATGGGAGCAGCTCAAAGCGGTGATTGACTACGAGCTGGAGTATCAGGAAATCACCCACAACGCCGGCGACGACTGCGGCTGCGCCGTCGACCTCGAGTTTCCGAAGTAGCGTTGCTTAAGTAACCGCGCCCCGCCTAGCGGCATACTAAAGGAAGGTATGCGTCTATCGATCCCCGGCCGTCTGACGGCATCCCTCTTTCTGCTGGGCGCGCTGGCCGCCGCTCCCGTTTGGGCGCAGCAGGCCGACCGCTACCTGGAGCACGTCAAGATTCTGGCCGCTCCCGAGATGAAAGGCCGCGGCGCCGGATCGCCCGAGCTCGACCGCGCGGCCGTATATATTGCCGACCAATTCAAGCAGGCCGGGCTGAAGCCGCTGGGCGACAACGAGTACTTCCAGGCACTGAGCGTGACCACCGGCGCCGAGATGGGGCCGAACAACGAGCTCGTCAGCAACCATCGCGAGGGCGGCCAGTCGCTGAAGCCGGGCAAGGACTGGGTCCCCATCAACTTTTCGTCGTCCGGTTCGGTGGAAGGCAACGTCGTCTTTGCGGGCTACGGCGTCTCGGCCAAGGAGCTCGAATACGACGACTACTTCCACTTCGACGTGAAGGACAAAATCGTCATCGTCCTGCGCTACGAGCCGACGACCTTCAGCAAGGGCGACCGCAATACGGGCGGACGCTATTCGCACCACGCCAACCTGATCGCCAAAGCCATCAACGCCCGCGACCGGGGGGCCAAGGCGGTGATCCTGGTCAACGGCAAGAGCCCGGAGGGCGGCGCGGACGAGCTGATCAAATTTGGCTCGACGGCCGGTCCGGATAACGCGGGCATTCCGATGATCCAGGTGAAAAACTCGGTCGTTGAGAGTTGGCTGCGGCGCTCGGGCAAGTCGTTGAAGCTGTTGCAGCGCGACATCAACCTCAAGGGCGAGCCACTGTCGATGGCGCTGGCGGACAATTTTTCGCTGAAGCTGAGCGTGGACGTGGACCGCAAGAGCGCCGAGGTCCGCAACGTGGCGGCCTACCTGCCCGGCCGGACGGACGAGTACATCGTGATCGGCGCGCACTATGACCACCTCGGGCTGTCTGATTGAGTTGGCCCGCCGCTTCGCCTCGCAGGAGCAGGGCGACCGCGGCGTCCTGTTCCTGGCGTTTGCGGGCGAGGAGATTGGGCTGCTGGGCTCGCGGTTCTGGGTGGAGAACCCGACGTTGCCGCTGGAGAAGGCGGTCGCCATGCTCAACATGGATATGATCGGCCGCATCTCGAAGAACAAAGTCTACGTCGGCGGGGTGGGAACCTCGGATCGGTTTGACGCGCTAGTGCGCGAGGCGACCCACGGCTCAGGGTTTGAGATCGACTTTTCGCAGAGCGGCTACTCGGCCAGCGACCACACCTCGTTCACCACCAAGCGCATCCCTGTGCTGTTCTTCTTCTCGGGCCTGCACGGAGACTATCACAAGCCGTCGGACACCTGGGACAAGATCAACGCTGACGAGGCGGTGAAGCTACTGGACGTGATCGCGAAGATCGCCGTGGATTTGCGCGACGGCGAGGAGCGGCCACAATTCTCGCGCGCCGCCGAGGAGTCGGCGAACCCGCACGGCGGCACGGCGCCGTCAGGCAGCGGGGGCGGCGGCTACGGGCCGTATTTTGGCTCAATCCCGGACTTTGCGGAGGTTCCCAACGGCGTGCGCTTCGCTGACGTGCGGCCGGACTCGCCGGCGGACAAGGCTGGCATTGAGGCTGGGGACATCCTGACGGGTTGGAATGAGCGCCCGATCAAGAATTTGTACGACTTTACCTACGCCCTGCGGGACAGCAAGGTGGGCGAGACGGTCGTAGTGAAGCTGCTGCGCGGCGCGGAAACGGTGGAAGCCAAGGTCAAGCTGGAGCAACGACGGTGACCCAAAGTCACGCCCGGGACCGAGCCAGAAAGAAAGGCCGGCGGAGAAGTTGATGTAGAGTTTCTAGCTGTCAGCGGCGAGGATGCTGCTTCAAGTCAGTAGACGCACCGTATTACGATTCAGTTCGGCATTGCGCCCCCAGCAAATTTCGCTTTCACCCAGTGATATTCCCATCTTGGCCGATTCGGCGGTCGAGTTGCCGACCGTCGAGTAGATCTCGGCTTCGTTCGGCCAAGCGGATATCGCCGTGTAGACTTTCGTGCAATCTCGGGCGTTGAGGCGGCAGGCGTGAGCGCCTGCGCTACGATCCGCCGCAGGCTTTCGAGCCGACGATTTTTTCACCGCGCACCGTACAAGCCCTTCTCGCGGATGTACGCCGCGACCTCCGGCGGCGCCTGCTCCTCCAGCGGCTCTCCAAACGCTACCCGCCGCCGCACTTCGGTGGATGACGCCGGATGGTTCAGCCCGCGCAGCCAGCGCGCCCGCACGCCTGGCGGCGCGGTCTCGTCCCGCGCTTCCGAGCCGGGCCGGCTGACCACCAGAAACTCCACCGCCCGCACCACATCGTCGAGCCGGTACCAGATGTCCAGATCGCGAAACGCATCTTCGCCGAGCAGGAAAAACAGCTCGTCTCCCGGTTGCAACGCGGCCTTTGCGCGCTCGATCGTATCCGCCGAATAGCTGGGGCGGCCGTGGAGTTGTTGGGGGTCTTCCAGCCGCGGAGCCTGAAACCGCGGGTCGGAGCGGCAGGCGATCTCCACCATGCGCTGGCGGTCCTCATAGGCGGCGGGCAGCCGGTCCGCTTTGTGAGGAGGGTCGCCGGAGACGACAAACAGGACGCGATCGAGCCCAAAGGCGTCCGCCGCCGCCCGCGCCACCGCCAAGTGCGCGTTGTGGATGGGGTCGAAGGTTCCTCCAAAAAGCGCGATCTTCACGGGCTCGTCAGTCCTCGGAAATCGTGGCTTCCAGGGGGTCGGGAACAATTTCCCGCTCGCGCTTGACGACGTCCGCCAGCGCGCGCAGTAACGGTTTGAGGCCTTCTCCGGTCACCGCTGAGATGGCGAAGAACGGCAGGCCACGTTGATCGGCGAGCGCCTGAAGCTGCTCGACCCGGCCGCTCTCCCGCGCGGAGTCGATTTTGGTCGCCGCCAGGATCATCGGCTTCTCCAGAAGAGCTGGCGAGAAGCCTTCGAGCTCGCGCAGAATGATCTCGAAGCTCTCCGCCGCTTCGCCCTCGGCCAGTTCGCTGGCGTCGACCAGGTGCAGCAGCACGGCGGTGCGCTCAATATGCCGCAGGAACTGTATGCCGAGCCCGTGGCCCTCGTGCGCGCCCTCGATCAGACCGGGAATGTCAGCGACCACGAACGTCTCGTACTCGCCCATGTCCACGACGCCCAAATTCGGCTGGAGCGTCGTAAACGGGTAAGCGGCGATCTTGGGCCGCGCGGCGGAGATGCGCGAGATCAGCGTGGACTTGCCGGCGTTGGGAAAACCGACCAAGCCCACATCGGCCAACAGCTTCAGCTCCAGCCGCAGGGTCCGCTCCTCGCCTGGCCAGCCGGGCTCGTGGTGGCGCGGCGCCTGGTTGGTGGAAGTGGCGAAGCGCGCGTTGCCGCGACCGCCGTCGCCGCCGCGCGCGGCCACGAACTCCTGGTCGGGGCCGTCAAAATCAAACAGCTTCTCGCCGGTGTCGGCGTCGAAGACCACCGTGCCCGGCGGCGTCTCCAGGATTAGGGGCTTACCGCTGCGACCGATGCGGTTGGAGCCCTCGCCGTGGCGTCCGCGGTCAGCGCGGTGCTCGGGGTTAAAGCGAAAGTGGATGAGCGTATTGTGCTGCTTGGACGAGCGAAGAATCACGTCGCCGCCGTGACCGCCATCGCCGCCGGAGGGCCCGCCGCGCGGCACGAACTTCTCTCGCCGGAAGGCCACGCAGCCGTTTCCGCCGTTGCCTGCTTTGACCTTGATGATGGCTTCGTCGAGGAACATCGAATTACGGCTCTATGCGGCGCCGGGGCCGGCGTGAAAAAAGAGAGGGCGGAAGCGGCTGCACCGCCTCCGCCCCGCGAGGTGTGGTTCGCAAGAGTCGTGTGCACGCCTAGGCCGCGACAGGCTGCTCTCGAGCCTGCGGCGTAACCTCGATAAATCGCCCTTTCTGGCCGCGGTCACGAAACACGACCAAGCCGTCGGCGAGCGCGAAAAGCGTATCGTCCTTGCCGCGGCCGACGTTCTCGCCGGGCTTGAACTTGGTGCCGCGCTGGCGCACGATAATCGTGCCCGTATGCACCCACTCGCCGCCGAAGCGCTTCACGCCCAGCCGTTTGGAGTGGGAGTCGCGACCGTTTCTAGAGGTGCCTTGTCCTTTTTTGTGGGCCATGAGTGCTCCTTCTATACGACGATGGCGTCGATCTTCACTTCAGTAAAGTTCTGCCGGTGGCCCTTGTGCCAACGGAACATCTTGCGGCGCTTGAACTTGAAGACTCTGACCTTCTTGCCGCGGCCGTGATCCTCGATCACGCCCGTCACGCGCGCCGCCTTGGCTGCGTCGCCGGACAGCAGGTCGCCGTTGTCCTGGCTGACGGCGATCACACGATCGAACTCGACCGCGTCGCCGGCGTCGCCGACGAGCGATTCCACGCGAATGACTTCGCCGGGGGAGGCGACGATCTGACGGCCTCCGGTTTCAATAATGGCGTACATGTTGAGGCACACTCCTGCTGAGGCGCGGGTCAGCGCACAATTCTTGATTCTACTTCAGCCGCGCCGAGTCGTCAATATAGTCGCTTCATGCGCTTCTGCAAGCGCTTGGAGAGACTCTCGATCTCCTCGGCCTTGCGCATGGCGTCCATGCTGACCACGTGCTCGGTGTTCTTCTCCAGCTCAGCCTCCAGGTCCTTGGCCAGCGCCAGGATCGCGGCCACGTCTTCGAGCGACTTGGCGTGGTCCTGCTTGATGATCTCGAGCTTGCGGGACTTGCCGTTGGGCAGCGTGTCGTGGTCCTTGGTCGGTGACTCCCGTCCCAGCGTCGGAGGCAGTTGGGCTACAGCCACGGCGGCGGTCAGAATGAGCAACAGCAGCGCGGCGAGCGAACGAAATCGCATGACGGCCTCATGATAGCGCTCCAGACGTCAGGCAAGCCCGTTGCGGCGCTGTTCCATGGTATACTCCGACTCTTCGGCCAGCCGCCCGTTGCGCCGATCCTGATGACAACGCGGAGGAGCCTAACCCGACATGGCCTATGTAATCGCTGAGCCCTGCATCGGCACTAAAGACACTGCTTGCGTCGACGCCTGTCCGGTCGATTGCATCCACCCGAAATCGGACGAAGACGAGTTCGAATCGGAAGAGATGCTGTACATCGATCCGGACGAGTGCATCGACTGCGGAGCGTGTGTCCCGGTCTGTCCCGTCTCGGCGATTTTTGCCCTTGAGGACCTGCCCGAAAAGTGGGACGAGTTCACCGACAAGAACGCCGCCTACTTTCAGAAGTAGCCGCTTGGTCTCACCAAGCAACAGCAAGGCCCGCCGGCGGGATCCGGCGGGCCTTCGGTTTTTTGCGCACCGCGCGGGGCGGACGCCTATTTCTTCGGCTTGTGGACCTTGTGGCAGGTGCGGCAGCCGCCGCCGAGCATGTCCAGGCTCTTCATCCAACCTTCGGTGTCCTGGCGCATGGCGGCGGTCATCGAGGCCTTACCGCCTTCAACGGACTGCTTGGCGCCGTCTTCCCATGCCTGATCTTTAATCCGCCCGTCGAGCAGCATCAACTGGCTGGCCTCGGCGATCACCGAGGCGTAGGCGTTGGCGTGCTTCCAATCCTTTTCGTCGGTCGGGCCGCCCGCCTTCTTCATTTCGGCGAGCTTGTCCATGTTCGGCTTCACGACCGCTTCCATGATGTCGTGTACGGTGGCGATCTTCTTGTACGAGTCTTCGTCGTGGGCGGACGCCAAAACCCCGACGCTGAGCGCCAGGACGGTGACTAGGGCGAGTTTTTTCATGCGGTTCGATTTCCTCCTGTGGAATCCGCACAATTATAGCCCGACCGGAGCCGTATCCGCCCGTCGGCGCTGAGATCAAACACCCGCCCGCGCCAAACCACCGTCCCGCCTTGGAACGCCCGCAGCCAAGCCACAAAGCTCAACAGATCCTGCACGGGCAACAGATACAGCTTTCGCAGCACCAGCCGATCGCCCAACAGTTGGGCCGTCGACAGCGAAGAAACCAGCCGCGCTGCCGCGCAGATTCCCAGCAACGCCCAAGCCCAACCCGCCCCGGACGCCACAAACACCAGCGCCGCCGCGAACGGCAACGGATACGTGAACGCCTGCAACACATAGCCGGCCGGCCGCGAGCGCCGCGTCGAGCGATACCACCGCAGCCGGTGCGCCCAGTTGTCGCGAAAACCCTGCGAGCCGATGTGGTGCTCCACCACGCGCTTTGACAACCGCGCCTCCCAACCGGCCCGCCGCGCCGCCTGTCCCAGAGCGAAGTCCTCGGCCTGCACGTCCCGGGTGAGCTCAAAACCGCCGATCGCCTCCAGGCACTCCCGCCGCAAGGCCATCGTCGGTCCAACCGCGAAGTCCATGGGCCTCAAAAACTGCGCCGTCACAGCGCCGGCCCAAAATTCCGTATTCATGCCGATCGCTTCCAGCAGCGACCACGGCCCGCCGCCCGGAACGGCCCGGTAAGGGCAGGTCACAACGCCCACGCGCGGGTCGGCGAAGTCCGCGGCCAGCGCTCGCAGATCATCCGGCCGGGAGCGGATGTCGCTGTCGGAGATCACCAGGATCTCCCCCGAGGCCTGCTCGGCCATGCGCAGCAGCGACCAATTCTTCGCGTTGGGATATTCCTCCAGCGACGGCGGCTCGCCGGCCACAACCAGCCGGGCGCGAGCGTCCGGGTATTGCACGATGAGCCTGCGAGCGACCTCCGCCGCGGGATTGTCGCCGTCGCGCACAGCCAGCAGCAGCTCGTAGTCCGGGTAGTCGAGCAGGAAGAAGCCCCGCAGATTTTCCTCCAGGCCCAGATCGAGCCCCGCCAACGGCTTGAGCACGGAGACGGTCGGCAAGGTCTTCGGCGGCGGCGGGGCGCGCCGCCGCAGCAGCGCCCGGCAGGCCAGCGCACTCAGCCCGTAGAACGCTGTCCCGCCAACGGCCAGTGCGGCGAAGATCCAGGTGACGGCTTGCAAACCCCACCCATGCTAGCCGGTTGCGACACCCGGCGGAATCCGTCAGGATGAGGCTGAAGGCGCCCGCCTTTGCATGCGTCCGCGTCTGCGTTGTACCGAACCGGAAACCCTCTCATGACTTTTCGCCGCTACCTGCTCGCCTTCGTTTTGACCGCCGCCTCTGTCGCCGCCCAGCCGCTGAACCAGACTTCGCTGAGCGGCCGTTACGGATTTGTCCATTTGCTGACCAACGTCAGCAACACCGGGCAGGTCCAATCGGCCCGCAACCTCGGCGGCATCATTACGTTTGACTCCACCGGCTCCTACACGTTCCAGGGCGAGCTGGGCAACGACTCGGGCGCGGGCTCGCCAATCACCGGCAGCGGCTCCTACTCGGTGGCCCCGAACGGCTTTGTACGGCTCACCAACCCGATCGTCGGCTCGCTGGTGCTCAACTGCCGGCTCGGCGTGGGGGCCGAGGCGCTGCTCGGGGCCTCTACCGAAGGGACCACCGGCGTCTACGACTTCTTCGCGGCCATCCGACTGGGCGCCGCCGGGGCGAGCAACTCCACGCTCAGCGGCAGCTACGTCGGCTCGGCGCTGGCCCTGCCGAACGGGGCGACGACGGCCGCCAAGACCGGCCTTCTGACGATGACGCCCAATGGCCAGGGCGGCTTCACCAACTTCGGCGTCGACGGCCACGCGGCCAACCAGGGCGACACGCCGCTGGCGGAGAATATCTCCACAGCCTCCTACAGCGTCAACGCCGACGGATCAGGCTCGCTCACGATCGGCCAGGATTCGACCCTGCTGGCCGTGCGCCAGGTCAGCGGTTTTGCGAGCGATGCCGATTTCGCGGGCAATTTTTGGATGGTGGACTTTAATGTCAACAGCGCCTTCAACAGCGTGGAGAGCGGCGTCAGCGGCATCCGCAGCGACGGCGCCGGGACCGTGTCGATCGCGCAGCGACTGGCGCTCATTCAGGGAACCAACTTCCGGGGCATTCTCGACTTTTCGGGCGTTAACAGCTACGGAATAACCGCCTCCGGCACGGGGTTTTTGCGCGGGATCCCACAACCGGGCGTTACCAACTTCGCGCTCGGGGCGCCGGCGACGGCGTCGTTGACGCAGGAAGGCGCCGGCCAACTCAACGCCGGGCCCAACGCCTTCGTCGGGGCCCAAGTGCTGCAATCCCAGCCATCGTATGAAGTGCACGGCCTGACGTTCGGCATCCGCTTGCCTGCAATGGACGGCACGGGCGCGCCCGTCTTCTTGTCGCCGATCGGGGTGCTCAACGCAGCCTCGTTCGCGCCGCCGACCGCGCCGATTTCCGGCGGCACGCTGCTGTCGCTGTTCGGCTCCGGGCTGGCGAACACCACCGCGGAAGCGGGCTCCGTCCCGTTGCCGACCCAGCTTGGCGGCGTGACGGTGACCGTCAACGGCGTCCCCGCCCCGCTGTTCTTCGTCTCGCCGGGTCAGGTCAACATCCAGACGCCGTTCGGCGTGCAGGGCCAGACGGCGACGATTGCCGTGACCAACGGCGGCAACACCTCCAACAGCGTGGAAGTGCCGGTCGCGGCCAGCAGCCCGGGGATTTTTTCGGTACAGCAGACCGGCTTCGGCCCGGGGAGCATCACCGACGCCGATTTCCAGCTCATCAATGAGCAAAACCCGGCCGCGCCCGGCGAGGTGGTCAGCATATTCCTGACCGGCGCTGGCCCTCTGAGCCCCGCCTTCCCCGATGGCGCGCCTGGGCCGACCGACCCGCTCAGCCGAACCACGGACGCAGCCCTGCAGGTGCAGTTCGACGGCGAGGCAGGCGATATTCAGTTCTCCGGCGCCGCCCCCGGCTTCGTGGGCCTTTACCAGATCAACGTCCGCGTCCCCGAAGCAACCTTCGTCGGCCCGGCCGTGGCCGTGGCGATCCTCACCAGCAACGCGTTTTCGGATTACGTCGATATCGCGGTCGGCTTCTAGCAGTAAGCGCACCGCCAGAGCGCAGCCGGTCCGAAACCACTCGGATCGGCCGCTGCTGCGTGCCTTGGCGCGGCAATCCTGCAACTTCTTTCGGAAAATTCCGTTCTCGATAAAAAATTCTTGCACCGACTCGGGATCTCATATAGACTTTCCGCGACGGAGAGCCGCAAAAAAGCGAACAGTCCGCGATGGATTGTCCGCCCTGCGGTGAGATTCCGCCCAACGTTCTCTGAGAGGAGGGGTCTGTGCGAAACAACTTCCGTGCCGCTAGCGCCGCATGCCGACTCTGCGCTTTACGAGTCGGATTCACTTTGGCGGTCCTGCTGACTTGCGCCTTGCCATCGGCCGGTCAAGAGTACCGAGGCCGCATTCAAGGGGTCGTCACCGACTCCAGCCAAGCCGTGGTCCCTGGCGCCGTCGTCATCCTGACCAGCGACGGCACGGGCGTCTCCAACACCCGTACGACGGACGCAAACGGGCGTTACCTATTCGACCTGGTGCTGCCTGGCCGATACACCGTTTCAGTCGAGATGGACGGCTTCAACCGCTACGAGCAAACCGGCGTCTTAGTTGAAAACCGCAGCGACATCACGGTGAACGTTTCTTTAAGCATCGGCGCCGTGTCGGAAACGGTGACGGTGACCCAGGCGCCGGTTCAGGTCAAGTTCAACGACCCCTCGATGGACCTGACCGTGGATAACCAGATGGTCAAGGACCTGCCCATCGTGGCGCGCAACCCCTTCACGCTGGTTCTGCTCAATCCCGCCGTCAGCAACCGCTACTCGACCACGCGCAATCCGTTCTTCATGTGGGCGGCCAGCTCGATGGACGTCGGCGGCGCCACCAGCCGAAAGAACGATGTGCTCGTCGACGGAATGCCAGCGATGTTGGGTCCGAAGGGCTCCTACGCCCCGCCGATGGACGCCACCAGCGAGGTCACCGTGCAGCAGAACGCAGTTGACGCGGAGTACGGCCATAGCGCCGGGGGCGTGCTGAACGTCTCGATGAAGTCCGGAACCAATGACCTGCACGGAACGCTGTACTATTTCGGCCGCAACCCGGCGCTGAACGCGGTCTCCAATCCGATGACCCGCGCCCCGAACCTGGTTCGCAACCACATCGGCGGCGGCAGCATCGGCTGGGCGCCTGTGAAGAACCGGATCTTCCACTTCGGCGCCTACGAGCAGTGGGCGCAAAAGGACCCGCGCAGCACCCAACGCCGCATGATGACGGACGCGGAGAGGGGCGGCGACTTTTCCAATTCGCTCAACATCCAGGGCGCGCCGCGGCTGATTTACGATCCTTGGTCGTCGCAGCTCAACGCCCAGACCGGCGCGGCGACGCGCGACCCGTTTCCTAACAATCGGATTCCTCAAACGAGAATGGATCCCACGGCCCAGCGGTTCCTGGGAGAGATGTGGGGACCGAACCGGCCCGGCTTGGACGCAACCGGGCTGAACAACTTCTTCGCCGCTTTCACTCGGAACATCGATTACGTCAACATCAGCAATAGGGCGGATTTCGTCATCAGCGACAATCTCACCAGCTTCTTCCGCTTCAGCCGATTCCGCACAACGCTGGAAGATCCCAACTGGACGCCGAACAACTCCCGCATCTTTCCCAACGACAACGGCGGCGTGATGCACTCCCTCAACATTTCGGGCGACCTGATCTACACCATCAACCCCACGACGGTGCTCAACATTCGCGGCAACTACACGTCGCTTAATGACGACTACGACGCACCCGCGCAACAGGCGTCTCTGGCCGACTACGCCGAGCTATTCCCCGGAAATGACTTCTACTCCGAATACCTCGACTTCGGCGCCCCGTTCTACTTCCCGGGCGTGACCATCGCCGGAGGAAGCCCCGGCGGCGGTTACGGCAAGTCCAGTTGGTGGTTCCAGCACCCGCAACAGTACTTCGGCGCGGCCAAAGTGTCGAAGTTTGCAGGCAAGCACTACTTCAAGATGGGCGGCGAGTACCGGCAGCTTCGGACCGACGCGATCCGGCCTCGGACGTTCCTCTTCACGTTTAACGAACAGGAAACGGCTAACACGTTCATCAATCCGAACACGCAGCGTAGCGGGGATGGATGGGCCAGCTTCTTGCTGGGCGCGATGAACCCGGGGTCCTCTTGGGGCGCCACGGAGCCGTTCAAGAAGGATACGGTCAACTATCTCGGCGGCTTCGTCCAGGACGATATCAAGCTCACCAAGAGGGTGACCGTCAACTTGGGCTTGCGCTATGAGTACGAGAGCGCTATCTATGATCGCGGCGGTTCGTTCGGCGACTCAACATTTGCTCCCAACCGCTACTCGCGCGGCCTCGACCTCGATAGCCCTATCCCTGAATTTCAGGGCGCCGGAGCGCCGGCCATTCCCGGCTCGGTCGCATCACTGATGACGCAACCGTATCGGTTCAACGGCGCCTGGATGTTCACCGACGAGAACAACCGCGGCATGTGGGATCCGCAGAAATTTATCCTGCTGCCGCGCGCCGGCACGGCGATTCGCATCGATGACCGGACATCGCTGCGCCTCGGCTGGTCCCGCTACAATACGCCTCCGTCCCTGCAAAGACCCAGCGGCGATATTTTGGGCAGCACCCCTGTCCCCGGCTTCTCGGCCCAAACTCCGGTTGCCCCCAACCTCGAAGGCGTCCCTCAGCAGAGGTTCAGCAACCCCTTCCCCACCGACGTGAACCCGATCGTCAGCCCGGTCGGCAAGGGCGACGGACGCTACACGCTGATGGGCGGCGATCCACTGTGGGACCAGCGGAATTTCGTCAACCACATCAACGACCGGATTAACGTCTCAGTGCAGCGCGAGACGATCAACCGCATCCTGCTGGACGTAACCTTCTTCGCGAATTTCGGCCGCAACCTGCCTTACACCCTGGACCTCAACCAGGTGGACCCGGCCGTTATCAACGCGCAAGGAGCCGCCCTCAACCAACAGGTGGCAAACCCGTTCTTCCAAGCACTGCCGATTGAACAGCTCCGTGGTCCGTTGCGCAGCCAGCGGACCGTGGCGACGCGGCAACTGTTGAAGCCCTATCCGCACTACAACACCGTGCGGCAGTTCAACACCAACGGCGTTCGGAACCGCTATAGCGCGCTCCAAATCCGCGCTCAGCGGCCCTTCGCCAATGGCTTCAACTTCCTGCTTGCCTATAACTACAACCAGGAGCGGACCGAGGAGTTCTTCAATAAAGAAGAACAGTTTGAAGATGCATTTCGCTTCATCAACAGCACCCGCCCACGACACCGCACGACAATAGCCGGCACGTACGAAATGCCGTTCGGCAAGGGCCGCAAGTACCTGGGGCAGACCAACTCCGTGGTCGACGCGGTCATCGGCGGCTGGGTCACGAGCTGGATCTACAACTATCAGGCCGGCGAGCAGCTTCGTTTCGGCATGATGGAAGTCGTCGGCGACCCTAAGCTCGACAACCCGGATAAGTGGGGGCTCATGTTCAACCCGGAGGCCTTCCGCTTTATTCCCAACAATGATTTTCAGGTCCGCACCAACCCGGTCACCTACCCTGGAGTGCTGGGTCCCGGCTTGAAGAACCTTGACGTCAACCTCGCCAAGTCCTTCAATCTGACGGAGCGATACCGCCTGGAATTCAAGATGGAAGCGTACAACCTGACCAACACCTTCAACGGCGCCAATCCGACCACCAACATCACGAGTGGCAACTTCGGGCGCGTCACCAATCAGGCGGCGGGACAGTTGGGACGCGAGTTTCAGTACAACATCCGGCTGCACTTCTGAGCCGCTGAGAAGCCAACCGCGGAGGGGCCGCCCAGGCGTCCCCTCCGCGTATTTTTACCTCCGCCAGTCCCAACGCGGGCCGTACACCGGCTCGGGCCGACCCGCCTCCAGCGCTCCTAGGTCCGGCGCCGCCCCGGCGTGGCCGTCATTGACGTTCGGAATCGCCACCCCGGCGTCAACGGCCTTTCCCCCGGCCCGCAGGCGGAAATCGAGACGGTCGGCGTGATAGACCGCGTGCGGTTGGTCGGCGTTGGGGGCGCGAAGGTTTTCAAAGATGTCAAAATCGACCTCCACGCCATGCGCTTCCTGGCCCGTGGCGGCTGTCAGCTCGGCCAGCGTGCGATAGGGCGTCGGACGCAGCCCGTCGTCATAGTTGCGCAGCTCGCCGGCCTTCGGCGCACGCCAGAAGTACTGCTCCTCGGACTTTAGGTTGGGCCGATAACCGTTGTAGTCGTACGTCGAGTAGGCCGTGCCGTTGGCGAAGCGATAAATCCCCCTCCCCGGCTTATCCGGCCCCAAATACAAGTTGTTGCGGAAATGGCCGTTGGAAAAGACCGAGCCGTTGTTCTGCTCCGCGATGATCGTGTTGTGATAAAAAACCACGCCGGACGGCTTGACGTTGAGCTTGAAGGCGCAGCCGGTGGGGATGTGGTAGGCGATGTTACGAATATAGTAGGCGGGGCCGCCAAATACTGGCTGCGCGCTCAAGCCGCATTGCGCCGCGTTCACGCCGCGGTTTCGCATCACGCGGATGTTGTGGACCCCGCCGTCGGCTTCAATGAAGTCGTCGCCCATCAGGTGAATGTCGTTGTTGTAGAAGTCGATCGCCGTCGCCTTGCGGTCCTCCTCGGGCGTTCCGTACGTCGAGATCGTCACGCCGTCGTGGAAGTAGGCGATGTAGTTGTGCGCCACCACGTGGCCCGAGCCGTAAACCTTCACGCCGTAGAAGCTCTTCAGCGGATGGCGGCCGTAGATGCCGGGGCTGTACCAGCCGACCAGGCGGAACTGGTCGTCGCGGCCCAGCATCACGTTGTCGGCGATGTAGAAGTCGGTGGAGCCGGCGTACTCGGTGACCACGCCGACGCCGATCTCCTCAAAGCGGCAGTTGCGGATCGTCAGACCCACGGCGCCGCCGACCTCCTTGCGTCCCGCAAAGAAAGCCACGTCCGTATTGCGGATGGTGAGCCCTTCAAAGATATGGTGCGCCGTCGCCATCACGTCAAACAGGTGATGGGCGCCGTCGCCATCGAAAATCACCTCGCCGTCGCCGGCCGCGCGGATCACGATCGGCTTGTCCGGCTCGCCCTTCAGCGCCAGCGAATACGTGCCGTCGAAGGGCAGCCCAAGCGGGTCGGAGTAGTTGAGCCGGTCGGATTTGTAGAGCCCCGCGTGGACTTCGATGATGTCGCCGGGCCGGGCCTTGCGCTCGCTGACCACCGCCCAGTCGCCGCGTCCCGATCCGTAGTAGGCGCTCTTGAGGCCCGTGAACGCCGGCTCCTGCTTGGGGCCGTCCCATGCAAGCGGGTAGACGTGGAGCACCCGTCCGCCCTCGGCGGCCTTGGGCTCGGCGCGGGTCTTCACGCGGGCCGTCTTGACGGCTTCGCCCTCGACGCCATCGGGATCGCGAAGCTCCAGGCGGGCTTCGTACTCGGTATCGGGCTCCAGGTCCAGAATGCTGCCCGCAAAGCCGTGGGGCACGGTGTAGTCGAGCCCCAAGTCCGTCCGAAAGACTTTTTCGTCGCCCATGCGCAGCAGCGGCATGCCCCGCTTCCACTCGCTCTCGCCGACCTTCCGGTACTGGAGATCCACGGAGGAGTTGCGGTTATCGTCGCCGCTGATCTTCCATTCAAAGCCGAGGCAGATCAGCGTAGGCCGTTCGACGACAAACTCGCCGGGGACGACGGCGTCAGCCGCGGTCAGCAACGCGGGGAGCAAGAAGAGGAGGCTGATGCGCATGGCATGGCAGTATAGCCCGCTTCGCCTGGGAGGCGGCGGATGGTCGCTCGCCGCGAAGACAGCCAGCCGTCAACCCGGCTAAGATGGCGAAACCCCTTCGTCCCATGAAAAACCTCCTCTATTTCGTCGCCGCCCTCGCGCTTACGCCGTGCTTGAACGCCCAGCGAGTCCCGCTGGAGTTCGACATCCAGTGGGTCAATCCCCCGCAACAGAAAGTCGATCGCGTGACGCACCACCTGCTCGACAGCCCTTCCATGGGCCGCCAGGTCGGATTCAACGTCTACTTGCCGGAAGTCTACGACGTCGAGCCGCAGCGCCGATTTCCCGTCATCTACTGGTTGCACGGCGCCGGCGGCGACGAGTCCTCCGGCATCCGTGTCGCCCGCGACTTCCACCAGGCAATCCAAACCGGAGTGCTGCCGCCGGTGATCGTGGTCTTCCCCAACGGCGGCAAGCGTTCGGAATACCGCGACTGGCCTGATCAGAACGTGCGCATCGAGACGATGATCATCCGCGAGCTCATCCCGCACATCGACGGCGGCTACCGCACCATCGCCCGCCGCGAGGGCCGGGCGCTGGAGGGCATGTCGATGGGCGGCAACGGCTCGCTCAAGCTGGCATTCAGACACCCGGAAATGTTTATCAGCGTGGTCGCCTACGCCGGCTCCTACCGGCCGCTGCCCGAGCACGGCGTGCTGTACCCAACCATCCGCGAGGAGGGGCGGCAGTGGATTGAGAAGTTGAGCCGCTGGTACGCCGCCGGGCACGACGTTTTCCGTTTGGCGCCGGCCAACTTGGAACGGCTGGCGGGTATGAAGATCCGGTTCGTCTCCGGCTCCACCGATGTCTCTCTGGAAGACGGCGAGGTACTGCATGCGTTTTTGCAGAATCTCCGCGTGCCGCACGAGTACGAGATGCTGCTGGACGTACCGCACAACCAGGACATGTACTACGAGCGCAGCGGGCAGCACGGCTTCGCCCACCACGCCCGGGCCTTCGCGGCGGCGGCGCCGTAGGCATGGACAGCGGGCGGCGGGGCTGGTACCGTACGCAACGAGACTATCGCGGAAAGACGACCGGTGCGTAGGGGCGGGCGGAAGCCCGCCCAAAGCCGCACCGTGCCCAAGAATCAACGGGTTTTGGGCGGGCTGCCGCCCGCCCCTACGC
>CAYOPA010000022.1:18782-23453 GCA_964405625.1 uncultured Bryobacterales bacterium | reverse complement strand
CTAGATCCGGTTGCCCGTGCTGGAGCGACCCATCCGGGCGCTCACCCAATACAGAACGGCCCCGCCGGCAAGCGCCAGCGCGCCTGCAAGGAGTTGCTGTTGTGTCGCACCGGCGATCATCGCCGCCGAGATAGTTGCGGCGGCCAGGGGGATCGTCGCGCCGAGGGGAAGGACAAAAGTCGCCGTCGACGAATGCCTTCTCCGCAACTTGAGAGTCGCGAACGACACGCCGACGTACGTCACCAGGCGGGCGACGGCGCTGACGCCGGCCAGCACCGTAAACGAACCGGTGACGGCCAGCAAAACCGCGACGGCCGTGGAGAACCAGATCGCGACAACCGGCGTGCGGTAGCGGGCGTGCAACTGGCCGAAAGCGGCCGGTATGTCTCCCTGCTCGGCGAAGGCGTACAACATGCGCGACGCCGACAGTGAGCCGCCGACGTTGTTCCCCAGCATGGAGACGACCGAGCCTGCGCCAATGAGGGCCGCTCCCGCCCACCCCATCAGCGCCTGCGCCGAATCCGCCAGCGGCGTGGCTGACGTGAACTCAGCGGGCGAGGAAGCGACATACACCGTCTGCGCTGCCGTCATGATAAGAGTGACGCAGATAATGGCGGCGGCGAGGCCGAACGGGATGTCACGCTGAGGACGTTTGGCTTCGCCCGCAATGACCGAGACCGTATCAAAGCCTCCGAACGTGAAGACCAACAGCAATCCGGCGGAGATCGCCTGTTCCCGCGACACGCTCGGCAACGGCCCTGGAGACCACCCTTCGACGAGAAACGATCCGACGGCGATGAATACCAACAGCGGCGCGAGCTTTCCGAAGGTGAATATATTAACTGCCAGCGCGCTCTGCCGAATCCCCTTCGTATGCAAATAGCCGACGCCGAGAGTCACCCCTGATACGAAAAGTACGCGCCCCCAACCCAGATCCACCCCCGGCAAATAATAGCCGATGGCCGTGGCAATACCGCTGACAACGGCGGCCTGGCTGGAGACGCGCACAAACCATTGCATCCAGCCGATCTCGAAGCCAACCAGGTTGCCAAACGCCGCGCGCGTATAGACGTAGGCGCCCCCGGTGACCGAGAACCGGCTTGCCGCCTCGGCGTAGCAGAGGCCGATGAGCAGCATCGCCAGCCCGGCCGCAACAAAGCCGATGGGGCTCCACGAGCCCAGCGCCGCCGCAATCGGCCCCGGAACCAGGAATATTCCGCCGCCGATGACCTGATTAACGCCGATCGCTGTCAGGTCCCAACGCCCCACGGCGCGCTGAAGGGAGCTTGGCGAGCTCGCGCCGGATGGTTGCGAAACAGCGATTGCCGGAGTATAGCAATTCATCCCAAACCCCGGCTGCAACTGGTTTTGGGCGGCTTTCCAGCCGCCCCTACGTGGATCGTAGGTCCTTCAGGTTCAACCGCCAGTTGTTCCAGTAGTCATCCCACTCCACGCTGAACGCCGCTTCCAGTGGACGGCCGGTGTCCAGTTCCGGCGCAATCGGCGCCATTCGCCAGCCGATCGCAGTGATCTCCACGCCGTTCTGCTGCAAGCGCAGCTTCAGGTGGCGATCCTTCAAGACGCGCGGCGGCCCGACCAGGTACACGTCCCGCGCATGGAACACCGGCGCCGGGTTGCCAATGCCGTGCGGGGCGAGCTTTTCAAGCTCCCCCATCAGCTTGTCGCCGATCTCGGCGAAGGGCAGCTCGGCGTCGATCGCCTGCAAGGGAATGAAGTCCTCGGGCCCGAGCACGTCGGCCGCATAGTCGTTCAGGCCGCGCCGCAGCGCCTCGATGCGGTCCACCCGAATCGTGCAGCCCGCCGCCTGGGCGTGTCCTCCGAACCGCTCGAAAATGCCGTCCAGCGAGCTCATCGCCTCGGTAAGGTGGAAGCCGGCGATGCTGCGTCCGGAGCCGGTCGCCAAACCCGTTTCGGGGTCCGAGCCGAGCACCAGGGTCGGCCGATGAAATCGTTCCACGATGCGGCTGGCGGCGATGCCGATCACGCCGGGGTGCCAGCCCTCGCCGTCAACCACCAGAAACGGCATCACATCGGCGGGGGGAACGGTTTCGAGCTTCTTCAGGATCGAGGTGACGACCGCTTCCTCGGCGGCCTGCCGCTCGGCGTTGAGCGCATCGAGGCGCTCGGCGATCGGCCGCGCGGTGACAGCGTCCGCGGCGCCAAAGAGCTCGACGACGGCCTGAGCCGTGTCCATGCGGCCGGCTGCGTTCATGCGCGGGCCGACGCGAAAGCCGATGTCGCCGGCCGAGGGCGGGTTTTTCGCGCCGAGCCCGGCCACATCCAGCAGCGCCCGCAGCCCCGGATTACGCGCCTGCGCCATGCCGCGCAGCCCGATGGACGCAAACACTCGATTCTCGCCCACCAGCGGCACAAGGTCAGCGATCGTGCCGATGGCTACGATCATCAACATCGACTCCAGCGTCCGCCGCAGCTTCTCCTCCGGCCAGCCCAGGCTCGCCAGCAGGGCTTGGCTGAGCTTGAAGGCGATGCCCACCCCGCACAGGTTCTTGTCGGGGTACGGGCAGCCCGGCTGATTCGGGTTGACCACCGCCAACGCCTCGGGAACGGCGGAATCAGGCAGATGGTGGTCGGTAATGATGCAGTCGATCCCCAGCGCCCGCGCCTTGTCGACCACCTCGATCTCGCGGATGCCGGTGTCGACGCTGATGAGCAGCTTGACGTTCTCGGCGGCGGCGCGCTCGATCACATCGGCGCGCATCCCGTAGCCTTCCCGCACCCGGTGGGGGACGTGATACTCGGCCCGCCATCCGGCCAACTCAATTGCCTTGCGCAGCAAGACCACCGAGGTCGTACCGTCCACGTCGTAGTCGCCGTAGACCAGGATCTTTTCCTGGTCGGCGATGGCTCGCTTGAGCCGGTCAAGAGCGGCGGGCATGCCGAGCAGGCCGCCGGCGTCATGCAGGGCTTCGACCGACGGGCTCAGGAACACTTCGGCTTCGGCGGGGGTCTGGACGCCGCGCTGGGTGAGCAAGCGGGCGACAATCGGCGGAATGGACAGCTCGGCTGCGATGCGCCGGGCGGCGTCGGGGTCGGACTCGCGCTCGTACCAGCGCCGCCTCATTCGGTCATGACGAGCAGCTCGGCGTCGAAGTTGAGGTCCTTGGCCGCCGGCGTGACGATCGTCTTGCGGTTGATGTAGATCTTCTTGCCCAGCGTGCGGGCGCGGCGCACGTCGTCTTCACAGACAAAGCCGACGATCTCGACCTGCGGCGCCGGCGGCTGCGCTGCAACGGGGGCGGGAGCGGGAGCCGCCGGAACCGATTCAACAGGCGCAGCCTCGGCGGGCCCGCAGCCACAGCTCGGCGCGGCCGCGGCAGGCGCCGTGACGCCCTTGCGTTCCAGAAAGCGGTCCACCACTGCGGCGGCGACCTCGCGCCGCGACGGCGGCGCCGGGGCCAGCGCGGAAGCGGTCACAACGGACCCGCCCAAGCCGCGCTTGGCGAGATAGCGATCGACGGCGGCGGTAATGCTGGATGAGCTCACGGCGGGTTCCAATGCGGACGCGGGCGAAGCGGGCTTGATCGCCTCGCCGGCAAAGTACGCCTTCGCCTCGGGGCTGACGAAAGCCTGCTCGGCCTCGCGAACCTTAAAGGCGATGCGCTTGATGTTGATCAGGTGCAGCGGCCCGACGTTGTCGCTGGTGGAGTTGCCGGCCATGGCGCCGCAGCCCAGCGTCATCGCCGGCGCCACGTTGGTGGTAATGCCGGTGGAGCCTTGCGGCGCCGAGGTGTTGACCAATACGCGGAAGGCGGGCATCCGCAGTCCGTAGGTTTTGACGTTCTCGCGCGAGGTCGAAAAGATCACGCAGGTGTGGCCGCGCCCGCCAAAATTCAAAACGCCCGCGCAGGCGTCCAGGCCGGCCTGAAAGCTCGGCACGAAATAGACCGCCAGCACGGGCGAGAGTTTCTCGGCTGACAGCGGATGCTCACGGCCCACGCCTTGAATCTCGAGCGCCAGGATGCGCGCCTTCTCGGAGACCGAGAACCCCGCCATCTTGGCGATCTTTTGCGGCGACTGCCCCACGCAGTCCGGGTTGATCTTCAAGTCGCTGGTCAGCAGGACTTTCGCCAACGCGGCCGTCTCATCGGCCGAGCAGATGTGCGCGCCGTGGGCGGTGAGCGAGCGCCAAACGGTCTCGCGGTGCTTTTCTTCGATGACCACAGTCTGCTCGGACGAACAGACCGTGCCGTAGTCGAAGCTCTTGCCGTCGACCACCATCCGCAGCGCGTCGTCCACGTTGGCGGTGGAGTCGATCAGCACTGGCACATTGCCCGGCCCGACGCCCAACGCGGGCTTGCCGCTGGCGTAGGCGGCGCGCACGATGCCGGGTCCGCCGGTGGAGAGGATCAAGCTGGTGCGCTTGTGGCGCATCAGCTCGTTGGTGCCCTCGATGGTCGCCTCGTTAACGCATTGCACGATGCCCTCGGGGGCGCCGGCTTCGACGGCCGCCTTGGCCAGCACGGCGGCGGCGTCGCAGGTGCAGCGGCGGGCGCGCGGGTGCGGACTGATGACGATGGCGTTGCGGGCCTTGAGCGCGATCAGCGTCTTGTAGAAAACCGTGGAAGTCGGGTTGGTCGTCGGCAGAATCGCCGCGATCACGCCCATCGGCTCGGCGATCTCAATCAAGCC
>CAYOPA010000022.1:0-18772 GCA_964405625.1 uncultured Bryobacterales bacterium | reverse complement strand
ACCGGCTTCGGCGTCCTCGCGGATGATGCCGGCGGTCTTCAGCGGCCGGATGTGGGTGTGCAGCAGGTCCGAATTGAGCAGGTTTTTGGCGATCTTATCCTGGACGTTGCCGTAGCCGGTCTCCTCGACAGCCAGCTCGGCCAGACGCCCGGCGTTGGCACGCGCGGCCGCGGCGACGCGATCCACAATCGCATCCACCTGTTCCTGCGAGAAGTTGCGGTAGGTTTGGAACGCCTGCCAGGCCGCCTCGACCTTTTGGCGGACCTCCTGGAGCGAACGTAGATCCTTGTCCTCGAGCATGACCGGCGCTCAGGCGCTCTCTTAGTCGGCGTCGGAGACGAGATTCTTGGGGACGACGACGTCGGTTTCTTCGTGCGGACCAGGGATGACGTGTACGCTCACCACCTCGCCCACGCGCCGCGCGGCGGCTGCCCCGGCTTCCACGGCGGCCTTCACCGCGCCAACATCGCCCCGGCAGGTGACCAGCACGAGCCCGGCGCCAACGTAGTCGCGCCCTTCCAGGGTCACGTTGGCGGCCTTTACCATCGCATCGGCTGCCTCAACGGCGCCGATCAGGCCCTTGGTTTCAATCATCCCCAGCGCTGGCATTTTCGCTCCTGTTGCTCCCTAGTTGTAAAGCTGAAGGTACCACAGCCCCCCGCCCGTTCTCAAACGGCTGAGCCGCCCCATTCGAGCCCAACTCACGTACAATCAGGCGAATGTTTCGCACCTGGGCGATCTTGATCCTGCTGGCGGCTGTTTCCACCGGCTGCCGGCGCTCGGCGGAGGTTGGCGGCGAGCCGCGTCTGTGGCACACGGTTACGCTGACCGCCACCGGTCCAGCCTCGTCGGAGACCGCTGAGCCCAACCCCTTCACGCACTACCGCCTGGAAGCCGTTCTCACGGCGCCCAGCGGACGCGAGCTCCTAATTCCGGGCTTCTTTGCTGCTGACGGGAATGCCGCCGAGACCGGCGCCGACGCCGGCGACCAGTGGCGCGTGCGCTTTACGCCGAGCGAGCAGGGCGAATGGCGCTACGTGATGCGGATCAGCGCGGGCGATTCGCCAAGCGCCAAGACGCTGGCCGAGGGCTCGTTCCACGTCGGCCCTTCGGACAAGACCCTGCCGGACTTCCGAGCGGCGGGCATGCTCGAATACGTCCAGGACCGCTATCTGGTCTTCGCCGGCTCCGGCAAGCGCTACCTCAAGGGCGGCGCCGACTCCCCCGAGAACTTCCTCGGCTACGCCGACTTTGACGCCACCGAAAGCCGCGGCGGCAAGCACCCGGATTTTCTGCACCGCTACGAGCCGCATGTGCGCGACTGGAAGCCCGGCGACCCGAGCTGGCGCGACGGCAAGGGAAAAGGCATCATCGGCGCGCTCAACTACTTGGCCTCCGAGGGCGTCAATTCCATCTACTTCCTGACCCAAAACGTCGACGGCGACGGCGACGACGTCTGGCCCTGGATCGAGCCGAAAGAGTTTACCCGCTTCGACGTCTCCAAGCTCGAACAGTGGGAGATCGTCTTCGAGCACGCCGACAACCTGGGCATACAGCTCCATGTCGTCACCGCCGAGCGAGAAAACGACCGTCTGCTCAACGACGGCGCCCTCGGGATGGAGCGCAAGCTCTACTACCGTGAGCTCGTCGCCCGCTTCGCCCACCACCGCGCCCTCGTCTGGAACCTGGGCGAGGAGACGACCAACACTCCCGAGCAGCTCAAGCAGCACGCCCGCTACCTGCACGAGATCGATCCTTACGACCATCCCGTGGTCGTCCACACCCTCGCCGTGCCGGAGCGGCACGAGGAGACCTATGCGCCTCTCCTGGGATACCAATACTTCGACGGCGCCTCCATGCAGATCCGCGAGGACGCGATCGTCCACGATACGCTCGCGAGCTGGATCCGCCGCTCCGCCGAGGCCGGCCGCCCCTGGGTGGTGACCTTCGATGAGCAGCGCCGGGGCAACAACGGAATTGCGCCTGACGACGTGGACGACTCGCGCCATGACGAGCGCCGCGATCACTTGTGGGCTGCGTTAATGGCGGGCGCCGGCGGAATCGAGTGGTACTTCGGCTACGACTATCCGAACGACGACGTGACGCTTGAAGATTACCGTCCGCGCGCCGAGATCTGGCGCCTGACCCGGCTCGCCATCGACTTCTTCCATCAGCGCTTGCCGTTCTGGGAGATGGAATCCGTCGACGCCCTCTCGCCCGACGAGGGGGTGTTTGTGTTGGCCAAGTCCGGCGAGATGTACGCGGTCTACATTCCGGCGGGCGGAACGGCCAAGCTGGAGCTGGAAGCCGGCGAGTACCAGGTGCGGTGGTTTGACCCCGACGCCGGCGGCGAGCTGCAGCAGGGCTCGGTGGAGGCCCTACAGGGCCCGGGCGTCGTCTCGCTGGGACATGCGCCGTCGAAGCCGCAGCAGGACTGGGTCGCGCTGGTGCGGAAGCGTTAACCCGAAATTCCCCCGGCAACCGGGCACAGGCATTGACAACAAAGCGCTTAGGCGCACCACGGTCCATCGCTACTGACTACGCTTGATGTCGGGACAACAGCGGGCCCGGTTTACAGCTTGACGCCGAGCAGATCCAAGGCCGCCTGCTGCGTCGGCGTCGGGCGGGGAGCTACGGTTGGGGGCAACCGTGACGTACATGACTATATTAAGGCCACGCTGCCCGCTCGCCCCTAAGCTATGCTCAATAGCGACAACGCCCGTGAAGATTATCAAGAACTTAGCCCTTCTCCTGACCCTGCTTGCCGCGGCGGTTCCCGCCCAACAAACCGGCCCCGGCGAGCCGCCGCAAGCCGGCCCCGTGGAAATCCTCACCGTGGACCAGGTCGTCCCGGGCATGCAGGCCTGGGCCTGGACCACCTTCTCCGGTACGACTCCGGAAGCCGTGCCCGTCGAGATCCTGGGCCGACTGCATAACGCCTGGGGGCCGGGGCAGGACATCATCCTCGCCAAGCTCGGCGGAAAGGCCGAGCGCACCAATGTCGCCGGCGGCATGAGCGGCAGCCCGGTTTACCATGACGGCCGCCTGCTCGGCGCCATCGCGCTACGCTTCAGCACTTTTTCGCCCGACGCCATCGCCGGCATCACGCCGATCGAGCACATGCTCGAAATCAACGAAATCGACGCCTCCCGCCCCGGTCCTTCCGTCTGGGCGCGGCCTTCACGCGACGGCGCCGAGTCAGCCTTCGCCTTCGCGCCGCCGATCACCGCGCTGTCCATCTCCGGCGCCCAGCCGGACGTGCTGGAAGCTCTCGCCCCCAGCTTCTCCGAGCTCGGCGTGCGCATCCAGAGCGGCGCCGCCTCCACCGGAACGCTCGCGCGCGGAGCCTCCGAGGGCGCCCTGCGACCCGGCGAGCCGATTGCGGCCGTGCTGCTCGCGGGCGACCTTTCGGCCACCGCGCTGGGCACGGTCAGCTACAACGACGGCCGCAAGGTCTTGGGCTTTGGGCACGCCATGTTCAACGCCGGTCCGATCCGCGCGCCGCTGGCCACAGGGCACGTGCTGCTGACGCTGGCTTCGCAGCTTAACCCGGTCAAGATCGCCAACGCCGTCTCCGTGGTCGGCAGCCTGGAGCAGGACCGTCACTCCGGCATCCTGGGGGTGCTGGGCGGGACCGCCGAGCTCGCTCCCGTCAAGGTCCGCCTGCGCAATCTCGGCGCCGACGATGCGGTGCTCAGCGAGAAGACGTTTTCCTACGGCGTGGTGCGACACGAGAAATGGACCGCGCAACTGCTGATGATGGCGCTGTTTAACTCGGTTTTCGGCGTCAACGAGCACGCCGACGATGTGACCTTCCGCGTCGAGTCCAAGCTTTCTTTCGAGGGCGGCCGCAGCCTGGACTTCAAGACCCTGCACGGCGGCGTCCCCACCGGACCGGCGGCGCCGCCGCTACTGCTGGCCGGGGCGATCGTCAACCGCTTGCAGCGCGTGATGACCAACGTCCGCGAAACGCCGCTGGTGGAGAGCGTGGAGGTCAACATCGACCTGCTGCCCGAGCGCCGCACGGCCTCCATCGAGCAGCTTTGGGTGGAGAATCGCCGCGTCAAGGCCGGCGACGTCATCACCGGCCGCGTGGCGCTGCAACCCTACCGCGGGCCGCGCATGGAGAAGCATTTTTCGCTGCGGGTGCCGCCGGGCGCCGGGCCGGGCAGCCTGATCCTGCAAGCCGGCGATGTGTCGGTTTACGAGAAGCGCAACCAACTGGCCGCGCAGCGCAGCGCCTCGCTCAAGCTCTCCGAGGCGCTGGACCTGCTGAACCAGGAGGGCAGCAACGACCAGGTCTACCTCTCGCTGGTGGACCGTACTCCCACGGCGCGCCTCGACAACGGCGTGATGCCGGCGGTCCCGCCGAGCATGTTGGCCGTGCTGCGGTCCACGGCGCAAGGCAGGCTGTCGGTCGAGCCCTACACCCCGCTGGCCGAACAGTCCCTGCCGGTCGACGCCATCGTCACGGGCTCGCGCATGGTCTCCATCGAAGTCGAATGACAAGCTCCAAGACTCGGGCGGCCGCCGCCGCGCTCCTCGCGACGGCCCTGTGTCCGCTGCTTCTCGCCGAGGAGACCCGCGTTTGGCGGCAGCAGCGCTACGACCAATTCCGCAAGGGCGTCGCCGACGGCGTCAGCCTCTCCAGCGACGGCCGGGTGCGCTTGGCCTTGGCTCTCCAGGAGCTCCACGACGCCCCGGCGTCCTACGTTTGGGACCTGGCCGTCGGACCCGACAGCTCAGTCTACGCCGCCGTGGGTCCGGAAGCGCGGGTGGTGCGGGTCAAGCCCGGCGGCGAAACCGAGGTTGTTTTTGAGATTGACGCCGTCGAGGCGCATGCCGTGGCCGTCGCCGCCGATGGCGCCGTCTTGGTCGCCACCAACCCGTCGGGCAAGGTCTACCGGATCCCGGCGGGGGGCGAGCCCGAGGTTTTCCACGACCCGGGCGCGGCTGCGATTTGGGACCTGGCGGTCGGCCCGAACGGCGACGTTTTCGTGGCCACCGGCGACCGCGGCGAGATCCACCGCGTGACGCCCTCGGGCGAGGGCTCGCTCTTCTTTGAAACCGGCGAGACCCACGTGCGCGCGCTCGCCTTCGACGCCGAAGGCCGATTGCTGGCCGGAACCGACCCCGGCGGCTTGGTCTTCCGCATCGAGGGAGGCCGCGGTTTCGTCCTCTACGAGTCGCCCAAGGCCGAGCTGACGGCGTTGGCAGTCGGCGCTGACGGCGCGACCTACGCAGCCGGAGCGGGGACTAGGACGAGCGGCAGCGGTCAGGCCGAACCGCAGAGCGGCGGCGGCCAAGCTTCTGGCGGCGGTCAGGCGGCTTCGGCCCAGCCGCCGCAGCCATCGCCACTGCGCGGCGGCAGTGAGATCGTCCGCATCAGTCGCGACGACGCCTCGCAAGTGTGGTGGAGCTCCGCCGAGGAGATCGTCTATTCGTTGGGCTTTGACGCCGAAGGGCGCCTGCTGGTTGGAACCGGTGGCCAGGGCAGACTTTTTCGGGTGGAGGACCAGCGCACGTATCGGCTGGAGCGCACGGTCTCATCGGACCAGATCACGGCCATCGCCTCCGGCCCCGGCGGGCGCGTCTTCCTGGCGACCAGCAATGTCGGCAAGATCTTCTCGCTCGGCCCGGAGACGGAAACGCGGGGCGAGCTGCTTTCGGAGACCCACGAAGCCGGCGGCTTCGCCCGCTGGGGGCGGCTGGAGTACACCGGCTCCGGCCCCGGCGTGGCGCTGTACGCCCGGACCGGTAACGTCAAACGCCCCGGCTCGACCTGGAGCGAGTGGTCGCCGGCGGTGACCGACCCGGCCGGCGCCCGCACGAGCGTCCCTGGCGCGCGTTACGCCCAGTGGAAGCTTGAGCTCTCCAGTCCCGAGGCCGAAGTGTCGGCCGTCCGACTGCTCTATCGGCCGGCGAATCTGGCGCCGACGGTCACTCTGCTGGAGATGACGCCGCCGGGCTTCCGCTTCCCCCCGCGCGGCCGTACGGTCTCGCCGGTGCGCACCGTCACGCTGCCGCCGTTGGGCGTCGAGCCGCCGCGACGGACCGCAACGGCTTCCCCGCAGGCGATGACCGAGGCGCCGGGATGGATGGGTCTGCGCTGGCGCGCCGAAGACCCCAACGACGACGACCTGGAGGCGACGGTCGAGATCCGCTCCGAGGACGGCGGCCCTTGGATCAACCTCGATGCCGAGTCCGACGCCGATCTGCATTCCTTTGACGCGAGCGGCTTTGCCGATGGCTGGTACAGGTTGCGCGTGACGGTCAGCGACGCCGCGGCCAACCCGCTCGGCGAGGGCTTGTCGGGATCACTGGAGAGCGAGCCGTTCTTGATTGACAACACGGCGCCGACGATTCGGGATCTGTCGGCGACAGCGGAAGGCGGCAGGGTGCGGCTGGCGTTTCGGGCCGAGGACTCCGGTTCCAGAATTTCCGAGGCGGCGGTATCCGTCGACGGCGGCGACTGGCTGGATATCGCCCCGGTGGACGGGCTGTTTGACTCACGCGAGCCGGCGTTTTCCATCCTGCTCGAAAGCGGCGGGCTGATCGCGGTGCGCGTGCGCGATCAGCGCGGCAACCAGACGGTCGAGCGTATCAGCCCGTAACGCCTATTCAGCGCTCACTCCACTCCTTCCCACTCCTCGCCGTAGTGGAAAGTGATCTCCTCGTCCGGGCGGATGGTGCGGACGGCCGTGAGCTCGACGCCGTCGAACTCGGCGTTGGGCTCGGAGCTGTGATTGAGATACTTCAGCGCGTTGTCGCCGCGCACGCCCTTCCAATCGCCGTCGCCGTGGTCCACCCAAAGCACGTAGCGGCCATCGCGCATGGTGTGCGGCCCTTCATAAGAGCCGATGAACGCTCCCTTGCGGATGAGCTTGCGGGCGAAGCAGCCCTTGCCGTGGATGGGGCTGGAGCGGGCTTCCACCCAGTCCTGGAGGTCTTTGCGTTGGCGCGGTTCGTCAGCCATGGTTTCGTTGTTGCAACAGCCGGAAGAAGCGGCGGGCTGCCGCGATATCGGAAAAAATTCGCTGCTTGAGATCGGCCGCTGAGGGAAAAGTCTGCTCGGCCCGCAGGCGCCGGTGGAAGCAGACTTGCAGCCGCCGAGGGGCGTCGCCTTCCAACGGCGCGAGCAGATGCGTCTCCACGGCCCGCTCGCCGCCGCCGAAGGTCGGCCGCCGTCCGATGTTCGAGACCGCCGGCCAGATCCGGCCGTCAGCCGGGTCCGTCGCTTGCGTGATGTAGACGCCGTCGGCGGGCAACAGCTCGGTGTCGGGTTCAACGTTCAGGGTCGGCACGGTCTCGCGCCGGCCGATGCCGCGGCCCGCCACCACCGCTCCGCTCAAGCGAAACGGCCTGCCCAGCAGCCGCCGCGCGGCGCCCATGCGCCCGGCGTCGACCAGCGCCCGGATGCGGCTGCTGCTGACGGGCTCGCCGCCCACCCGCAACGGCGCCACCGCCTCCACGCCAAACCCGAGCGTTTCGCCCAGCCGCGTCAGCTCCGCGATGTCGCCCGCGTGGCGGCTGCCAAAGCGAAAGTTCTCGCCCACGACCACCCAGCGAGCGCCTAGCGCCTCCCTCAGCGTCCCCCGGGCGAACTCTTCGGGCGACTGCCGCATCAGCTCGCGGTCAAACCGCAGCACCACGGCGAGCTCCACGCCGAATCGCTCGAACAGATCCAGCCGCTCGTCGAGGGTGGTCATCAGCCGCGGCGCGCGTTCCGGCGCGACCACCTGGATGGGATGCGGGTCGAAGGTCAGCGCCACGGACTTCCAGCCATGCTCGCGGCCGCGCTGGATCGAGCGGCTGAGAATCTCGCGGTGGCCGACGTGGACGCCGTCAAAATTGCCGATCGTCACCGCCGTCGGCCCCAGACCTTGCGGCGGGGCTCCGTCGCCCTGAATCAAGCGCTCCACTAAGGCTCCGCTCCAGGCGCCTCGATGGTCAAACCGTCGTAGGCGAGATCGACATGGGCGGGCAACGCCGCGGTGGTCTCGGCGTGGGCCAGGTCATGGCAGATGTGGGTGAAGTAGGCCCGCCTGGGACCCAGCTTTTGCACCCAGCCCAGGGCTTGCTCGACCGAGGAGTGGGAGGGATGCGGCTCACGGCGCAAGGCGTCGAGGATCGCCACGTCCAGGTTCTCAAGCAGCGGGCGGGACTCGTCGGGGATATCGCTCATGTCGGTGAGGTACGCCGCCCCGCCGAAGCGGAAGCCCAGGATCCGGGTGCGCCCGTGCCAGATCGGCACCGGCTGAATCGACAAGCCGAACAGGTCGAACGGCTCGGTCCCGATCTCGTGGGCGACGGCGCGGGGCAGACCTCCGGCGTGAGTCTCGATCTCCTGAAAGGCGTAGGGAAAGACGCGCTGAAGGTGGCTCAGCGTGGACGGCTCGGCATAGATGGGCAAGCGCTCGGCGCGGCCGTAATTAAAGGGGCGGATGTCGTCCAGCCCCATGATGTGGTCGGCGTGGGCGTGTGTGTAAAGGATGGCGTCGAGCGTGCGGAAGCCGGCGTCGAGGGCCTGCTGGCGAAAATCGGGGGTAGTGTCGATGACGATGTTGCGCTCGCGGCCGCCGCTTTCGAAGCTGATCAGCAGCGACGGCCGGCGGCGCCGGTCGCGCGGGTCCGAGGAGCGGCAGACGCGGCACGAGCAGCCGATGGTCGGCACGCCGACGCTGGTGCCCGACCCCAGGACGGTCAGCCGGATCGGACCCGCAATCGCCATCGCCTAAGCCGCGCCGCCCGAGCCCGCCAGCTCATCGCGCCGCTGGACGAAGCGAAAGCGCAGCTCCGTGAGGGAGTTTTCGAGCAGACGCTTTTCTTCGAGCGACAGGTTGCCCTTGGTCTTGTCGTGCAGCACCCCGAGCATGTCGATGGCGTGGCGGGCGAGGTCGAGGTCGGGCGGCTCTTCATCGCCGCCGCCGAGCAACGACATTTCGGCCTGCATGACCAGGGAGTAGACGAGCAACTCCAGGGAAGCGGGCGGCGGGGCCGGGCGACGGGGCGGCTGCTCGGTTGGGGCCGACTCGGGTTGCGCCGTCTGCTCGGCCGGCTCGGCTGGCTCGATGGGCTCTCCTTCGGAGGAGAAGCGCCGCCGATCCTTGACGCGGATTTGCGGTTCTTCGCTCATGCTCCCTTTATTTTAGCCGCGCCGGTGCGGCGGAAGGCGCCCGCGCGCCAGGTAAACCTGGGCTGCTCGTGGTTCGATCTTCGAGTCGCCCCGCTTCAGCCGGCTGGTAAGCCCGATGTCGCCGGACGCAACGTGATCACCGTGGCCGGGCGGCGGCGCCGAAGGATCACGGCCGCGATGGCAAAGCTCACCAGCAACTCCCCGGCGAAAACCAACAGCACCACCGCGTTACGCTGGTTCGTCACCTGATCCTGCCCGGCGACATAGGCCGTCCGCAACCGCCCCATCATTTGCGCTTCGCCCAGCTCGCCCAAGTTCTTCTTGGTCAGTACGCGCGACGGGTCAATGTCGCCTTTGAGCAGCAGGTCGATCTGCTCGTTGCGAAAGTCATAGACCCGGCGGGCGATGCTCTCCACCGCCTCAAAACCCTCCAGCTCTCCAACCAGAGGCTCGGAATGACGCGCCTTGAAGTGATAATTGCGGGCGGCCACGGCCAGCCGGATGTAGTTGATAATTGCGGGCAGATTGCGCTCCAGCTCGGCTTCGTCCTGGCCTCGGACGGCGCTGAACACCAAGTTGTGATCCTGGTGATGCAAAAACCGGCGCGGCCAGGTCCGCGTCTGCCGCAGAATGAACTCCACCTTGCCCAGATCGAGGAAGGGGCCGTGGGTGGATTCGATACCGCCCTGGAAACGGGCTTCCATCTCGACCACCTCCCCGAGCCAATCCCGGAAGTTGCCGATCAAGAGGCGGTGTTGCTCGTCGAAGTCCGGCGGAATCGGCGGCGCCGCGGGCGCAACCGCCAGGGCCAGCGAAAAAAGGCAGGTCAGCCGGGCCAAGAGCCTCATGGTCAAAATTGGTAACGCCGCGAACGGCTGCCATGTTCCCGGCCTGTTAGCCTTGGGAAACGGTCGATGTCGCTACGCCTGATCTTACTGCATGGCGCGTTTTGTGGCGCTTTGTCGCTGTCGGCCGGGGGCTGCGGCCCCACGGTGGAGGTCGGCGAGGTCTTGCGGCCGGAGCACCCTCGTCCGGACTTCCAGCCCGCCGCTGCTGTTTGACGACGCGCTCGGGGCGGGCGAAAGCGAGCCGCAAGCGCACCGCCGAGGGGCTGCCGGTGCAGAGTTTTCAAGACTGGCTCAAGGGCTTGGCGACGATCGTGAAGAACACGATCGCACCGGCCCAGCCGGGGCTGGGGAGACGTTTTAGATGGTCAACCCGCCCGACGCCGACGCAGCAGGCGGCCTTGGATCCGCTCATTGGGCTCGTATGCGCCGGGCCCATTCGCTGTTGCCAAAGCGGAACTGCAGCAGGCGCGCCGCCCGCTGCGGGTCATGGTCCGGGCGCGGGTCGTAGCCCCACGTCAAATCCACCCCCTCGTAGATCGTCGCCAGACGGTACAGCGCCTCGGCCGTGCGTGGATGCGGGCGCGGGTCTTCGGCTTCCGCTTCGACGGCGGCCAGCAGCCAGTCGTACGGGCGGCCCAGCGCCGTGATGCGGGCGAGCTCCTGGCGCGCCTGCTCGCGCTGGGCCGCGCTGAGAAAACCAGGCGAAGCTTCCGAGTCCGGCTGGATCTCACTTGGGCGCCACCAGTTCAAACCGCGCGGGTCGGGCTCGTTGACGGCCGCCGCTCGGACGCGGGTTGACTCGATGTCCACGCTCAGCCCCGGCGCGTTGATCAGCGTCAGCAGCGCCTCCAGCCGGCGGTCGACAGCCTCGGCCGCGACAAAGCGGTCGAGATCGGCCGCTAGCGCGGGCTCCAGTCGGCCGAGCTCCGGGGCGATCTCCGCGGCAAGCTCAAGCTGGCCGAGAACGACAGCCCGTGTCCAGGCCGCGCCCAGCACCTGCGCCTTCACCGGGTCGGGCAGAGCGATCTGGCCGGGCAAACGCGCTAACGTGCGGACCGGCGTCTCGCGGTTCAACGTATGGGCGGCGGAGGGAGTCAGCCGCGGCTCGCCGCGGCTCGCTTCCAGCCATTGGCGCTGCTGGTCGGCGCCGAGGCCGAACCAAGCCGGGTCGGACCAGGGCCGCTCATAGGCGTCCTCAAAGTACTTCGCGGCCGTCAGCGCCGGGCGTTGGACGCCGTTGTCCAAGAAATCCCGGAAACCGCGAGCGACACGCGAACGCAGGTCGGCGGCCCGGTTGCTTGCCGAGCGCAGACCCTCCAGCTTGGGGATCAGGGCGTCGAGAACGATGCGCGATAAGTCCGTCTCGCCGCGCTCGGCCAAGACGCGGGCTTGGTGGTAATAGAGCGTCGGCGTGGCCGGGTGATCGCCGATCTCGACCGCCTGGTGCAGCATGGCCGGGATGTCGGGGTGCTCGCCCGGCGCCTTGGCCAGCGCGGCCGTCAACCAGGCGACGGAGTTGTTCTCCTTCCAGCGGTCGACGGCGTGCGCCAGCTCGGCGGGGTCGTCGGACTGGAAGCAGAAAATCCAGTCGATCAGGTCGTGGGCTGCGCGCAGCGGAGCGGTCGTGTCTCCGTACTCCGCGTCATCGAGCAGCTCGACGAAGAGCCGGAGCTGGCGTGAGCGGTTCGACTCGCCCAACGGGGTCAACAGCCTTGGCGCGAGCAGCTTGGCGGCGTCGGCGGGCTTGAGCCGGAACAGAATGCGGGCCAGCAGGTAGCGGGCGGCGTCGTGCGTTTCGCGCACGCCGTCGTCGGCCAAAGCGGTGCGCAGGTCGGATTCGGCTTGCCGCAGCACCGAGCCGTACTCGCTCGAGCGGCCCTCCAGGAACCGCGCCTTCCACAGCATGGAGCGGCCCGCCATGTATGGCCCCCAAACGCGCCAAGGCGAGGCCGGATTCTGCTCGATGCGCCGGAAAGCGGCGCGGGCTTCATCGAACTGCAACGTATAGAACAGCGCGGCGGCCTGCTGGTAGTCGCGGTCGGCGCGGATCAACGGGTCGATCTCGGCTGGAGCGGCCGGCGGGAGCTCCTTGGACTCGCGGTTGACGCAAATCTCAAAGACGTAATCCTGGCCGCGCACCCACTCGGCAACCTCTTCGCTGTCGGCGCCGAATTGATCCATGCGTTGTTGCAGGGTTTGGGCTGCGAGGTCGAAGGCGTCGTCCACGCACAGCAGCGTGTAGGTGAAGTCCGAGGACAGGCCCAGGCGTCGCGCTCCGTCCGACGCCGGCGCCTGCCAGGGCAAGTCGAGTGAAGCGCGCAGCGCGTCATAGCGCTGGGGGCCGCCGGCAGTGGGAGCCTGCCCGCCCAGGCGGCCGTCGACGTATTCGAGGTAAGCCCGCTGCTCGCCCGGCGTGAACGGCAAGCTCTCCATTGTGCGGTAGGCGGCGTAGAGATGCGCCCGCGCCCAGGTAGGCTGGATCAGGCCCAGCCGTCCGGACGCGAAATCTTCCAGCGGCAGGTCCGGGTGTTGGTCAAATACGAAAATCGCCGTCGGACGGCGGTAGCGCACGCCGGCCAGCAGCGTCGCCGCCGTCAGAATCAGCGCAACGAAGAGGCGAATTCGCGCCATTGTGTGGCCGTCCATGGCCGAGGATGAAAAACGTAGAGCCGCCGGGCCCCTGGTCGCCATCGTAGCGGCTCGTCGGTCGAAACCCCAAGGCTATCGCGGCACAGCGGGTTTGGAAAACCCCCCTCGCGCTCCAGTTGCGCCAGATAGCGGCCGCCGTCGGGTCCCATGCGGAACAGCATCGGCGTGATCTCGTCGACGCCGAGCGAGGCCAGCCAGTCATCGTCCTCAAAGCACCATGAGGCCAGCGCCGTGATGGCGAGGCGCTCGAAGCGCGGGCGCAGGTCGGCCAGCAGCAGCCGGTAGAAGTCGCGGGCCGAGGCCGGGGCGTCAAAATCAAGCTGCAAGCCGGAGTAGACCGGGCGGTCGGCGAGCTCGATCACCCAGTCGGCGACCAGCTTGTGCTGAGCGGCGCTCAGGCTCGCGCCGGCCTGCGCTTCAATGCGGACGACGGCCAACACGGTCGCGCCCGGATTGACTTGCAGCGGGACTGTGCGCGGATGGGTGGGGGCGCCGTCGCCGATGAGGCGAATCGTGCCGGCAAGTACCGCGACCTCGGCCTCGCCGGCGGTGAGGAAGCGCAGGTCCTCGGGCCGCTCCCAGGCCCACAGAACCGGCTCGGTCGGCGGCGGCGCGGAGCAGGCGGCCAAGGAGGCCAGCAGGATCGCGGACACTCGCTTCATGGGCGCAAGGCCCGTTCCAGCAGGCGCTGGTAGTGCGGCCGGCACTCGGCCAGCAGCGGCTCCAGGCCGGGCGGGAAGGGCTCGGACTTAGCCCTGTAGCTGGAAAAGCCGGTGGAGCGGTGGACGTTTTGATACCACCACGGCGCCCAGCAGCCATCGAACGGGCGCGGCCCGGCCGGCCACGAGAGCATCGCCGGGTCCCAAGGGATGCTGACGGCTTCGCAGAGCTTTTTCAAGACCGCTTCGGGGTTTTCTTGCAGCAGCCGGGAATCGAGCACCGGCGGCGTCTGGCCAAGTGCGAGCAGGTCGTCCAGCAGCCCGGTCTGCATGGCGAGCCCGGTGTCCAGCAGCGTCGGCTCGGGAATCTGGTTGGCCAGCGAGGGCAGCATCTGCTCCGGGTCGCGGACGAGCAGCACGTTCGTGAGCCCGCCCAGGAATTCCCTTTCCAAGCCGACCAGGTGATGGGCCATGCTCTTGATGAACAGGATGGGCTTTTGGACCGGCCCCAACAGGGTTTCGCGGATGACGCGGGGGCCGTCGGTTTCCAGTTGCGGCAGGATCTCGTCGCGGCCGGGTTGGCGGACGCCGGTGACGCTCAGGTAGTGGCCGTAGAGCGGCTCGTCGAGGGCGCACGTATCCGTCCGCTGCCCGAAGGAGTAGAGCAGCGCCGTGGATACGTTGCGCGGGCCCGACCACACACAGACCCGGGTCGCGCCATCAGCTTCGATGGGGAAGGCCAAGTCTCAATTGTAGGGTCGGACGGGAGGGGTGCGGAACGGACGGAGGGGAGGGGACGATCAGGCGGCGAGCTCGGAGGCGTTTTCGAAGCGAAGCGCCTGCTCCTTGCGGGTCAGATCCCGCTCCGCCTGCGTCTGGGTCGTGCCAAAGCCCATCACCTCAACGGCGTGACCGGCCCAATCGGCCGACACCGGGGTGCGGGCGGCCCACCAGCCGAGCCGCGAGTAGCTCTTGAAAAAAGTCAGTTTCGTGTGCATTACCAAAGTAGAATACACCACGATGGCGTGGTGATGCATTAAGAAAGTGTTGCAAGCGCGAATAATTTTGCTTGGCGCCGCCGGATGCACAGACGGATCAGTGTGGCGAGGGTATAGCCCCGGGCTTCAGCCCGGGGTCGGCCGCAGTGCTCTTGTTTCCCCGGTCGGAGGGGCTGCCAAAAAATGGGAAAGGCGGAGCCGTTCGCACTCTACCGTCGGCCCTCGCCTCCGGTCGGTCACAAACCCTAGAAAGAAAGGGGCTTAGCAGCGCAAACAAACCCGGCCCTCGCGGGCCGGGCTATCACAATGCCGCCCTACGGGCTTGAATACGCTCCCGCTGCGCGGATCGCAAGATCTCTTCACGGCCGGTCATGGCCGGGGCGGCCACAACGAACGATGAAAACGGGTTTTCGAGAGAACTTCCGGGTCGGGACGCTAGCTCCCCGCGGCGAGCAGGCGGCGGGCGTAGCCGAGTTGGGCTTCGAGCAGATCCCAGGCGCCCGGCCAGCCGGCCATGTCGAGCGTGAGGTACTCGATGTTGGGCAGCGCCAGCAGCTTGGGCATCATGCCTTTGCAGTCGATGCGGCCGACGGTGAAGGGGGCGTGAACGCCGGCGCCGGAGGCGTCGACTTCGCCGTCGGCGTCGGCCAGGTGCAGGCCGCCGATGCGAGGCGCCAGCCGGTCGAGCAGCTCTTCCACGCCGCCGGGCAGGATCTCGGGGAGCGGGCGGCCGGCGTTGGCGACGGTGCAGCAGTAGGCGTGGGTGAGGTCGAACAGGATCTGGAAGCTGGGGTGCGGGATCTGGTTGATCAGGGCCAAAATCTCGGTCGGCCGATTGAACTGCAAGCCCGGCTCGATCTCCCACAGCAGCCGGACGCCGGCTTGCTGGGCCAGATCAGCCGCCTTTTGCCACAGCTCGGCAGTGCGCGCGATGGCGCCTTGCACGCCAGCCTCGTCCAGGCGCGGGCTGGGCGCCACGCCGGAGTCGATGCGCAGGTTCGTGGTTCCCAGGTCGCGGCACAGCTCCAGGTTGCGGGCCAGTTGCTCCAGATAGAGCGGGGCCTGGCGGGCGTCGCTGGGGTCCAGGCCGCCCTGATCGCAGGCGTAGCCGGAGACTTCGAGCTTGTGGCCGGCGAGCATTTCGCGCAGGGCGGCGCGGCTTTCAGGGGTCGGATACAGGTCGAGCGTGACGTGCTGCTTGACGCCCCAGATCTCGACGGCGTCGTAGCCGAGCTCGGCCAGTCTGGCCACGAGCGGTTCGAACGGAACCGGATGATCCGCGTAGGGCCCAAGTGCGAAAGCCCAGCTACCGAAGGAGATCTTATGCATGAACGGTTGATTGCTCGGACAGGCGTCGCGGTTGGCTCCGGGCGCGTCTACAGCTTTCTAATTTTGATGTCGCGGAAGCTCACTTCCATTTTCGGTCCCTTGTGGACCTGGAGCGCCAGGATGCCGGAAGCGGACATGTCGTCTTCGAGATCCACCGTGGTCAGCCCGTTGACCTTTATGGTAATGCTCTTTCCCTGGCAAATGATCTCCATGCGGTTCCAGTCATCGCCCTTGACCACGGTTTCGGCCTTGCCGGTCCAACCGTTTTGGATCACGTGGCGGCCGGTTTTCTCGCCGTAGAGGCTGCCCCACCAGTTGCCTTCGGCGGCGTCGGCCTGGTAGCCCTTCACCACATAGTTGCCGATGTCCTCGGAGCGGAACTGGATGCCGCTGTTGTGGTTGCGCAGCTTGATGTCGGCGACCAGATGGAAGTCGGAAAACTCCTCGGCGCGGTAGATCAGGAAGGTGTTTTCTTCCAGATCCTTGTTTTCGGTGGAGCCGACGATGAGGCCGTCGCGTACGGACCAAACTTCCGGGTCGCCGTCCCAGCCCGCCAGGGTTTTGCCATCGAACAGCGGCAGCCAGCCGTCGTTGACCTCGGCCTGGGAGGGTTGGTTGTCGGACTCGATCGCCGGAGTTGTGCAGCCTAGCAACGAGGCGGCGAGGGCGAGGCGGACGATGAGGTGCAGCACAGCAGTCTGTTTGTAGCGCACTGCGGCGGGCGCTGGCAAGCTGAATCGGCCCGCGTCACTCGACCAACGTGCCCGCGACGATGTCGTGCAGGGCTTGGCGGCGCTGGGTGAACGGCTGAATCAGGTAGCCGACGAACAGGGTCAAGCTGGAAAGGTACTTCGCAAAATGGCGGCCGGTGGCGCGGCCGAAGGTGAGGCGTTGGCCGTTGAGATCGGTCACCCGAAGACCCAAGGCGAGCTTGCCCACGGTGGCCTGCTTAACCGAGCTCGTCATCAGAGCTTCATACAGCCAGTTGATGGGCGCGCCGACCATCCAACCCAACAGCGTGGTCGCGGATTCGAGCCCTACCGAGCCGGAAGTGATGCGCACGATGATCAGCAGGGGCACGAGCACAATCATCTGGGCGATGAAGATGAGCACGCTGTCAATTAGGACCGCGAAGAAGCGCATCCAGAAGCCCGCGTACCGGGGCGCGGCTCGGACCTGCGCGGTCTGTGGCGGCGCATAAGTCGACGGCGGCGAAGGCGGGGTCCAGGCGCCGTCTTCCTGGGCCAGGGCGGCGCTGGGCATGGGTGCGCCGCAGCGCATGCAGAAGCGGCTTTCCGAGGGGCTGTTGTAGCCGCAGCTTGAGCAGGTCATGGCGTTCGTTTGGCCCGAAAAGTTAGTTCGCGAGGCTCAGCCTCGCGTGCACGGCACAGCCGTGCGCCACAAGGATAACAGCAGCCTAGGGGAGCGTCACGCCCGTCTCCTTCCACTGCCCTTTGGCGGCCGAGGCGAGCACGGCGTCGCAAACCCGCTGCGTCTCCAGCGCGGCGCGGAAGTCCGGCTGCGTCGGGTTGCCGCTCTCCACTCCGGCGACGAAGTCGGCCAGCGCGTTGAGGAACGTATGCTCGTAGCCGATGCAGGTTCCCGGCACCCAGTACTTGTCCATGTAGGGGTGCTCCGGGTTGGTGACGTGGATCTTGCGCCAGCCGGTGAGGTGGTCCTCGGTCTTCTTGCCCGACTGCTTTTGCATGTACTCGAAAAATTGCAGGTACTCGGGCTCTTCCAGATCGAAAAAGAGGCTGCCGTCGGCGCCGTTCATCTCGAAGGTGTTGTAGTTCTTGCGGCCGCGGGCGTAGCGCGTGGACTCAAAAGTTCCCATCGATCCGTTGGCGAACTCGGCGAGGAACATGCAGGCGTCGTCGATGCCGACCTTTTGCACCTGGCCGGTCTCGGCATGGCGGCGCTCCTTGACGAAGGTTTCGGTCTTGGCGACCACCCGCGTGATGGGGCCGTTGAGCCACATGGCGGTGTCGATGCAGTGCGCCAGCAGGTCACCGGTGACGCCGGAGCCGGCGACGGCGGCGTCCAAGCGCCACAATCCGGCGCCGCCTTGGGGCACCTCGGGGTTGATGGTCCAGTCCTGTAGGTAGGTTGCGCGATAATGGAAGGCGCGGCCGATGCGGCCCTCGTCGATGACCTGCTTGGCCAGCGAAATCGACGGCACGCGACGGTAGTTGAACCAGACCATGTTCGGCACGCCGGCCTGCTCGACGGCGGCGACCATCTCCTCGCCCTCGGCCACGCTCATCGCCAGCGGCTTTTCGCACAGGATCATTTTGCCGGCTTGGGCGGCGGCCACGGCGATGTCGCGGTGCACATGGTTGGGCGCGCCGATGTCGATGAGATCAATGTCGTCGGCTTCGATCAGGCGGCGCCAGTCGGTCTCGACGCGCTCATAGCCCCAGGTGTCCGCGAAGGCCTGGGCCTTGGCGGCGTCGCGGGCGCAAACGGCCTTGAGGACGGGCCTGTGCTCGACCTGGAAGAAGTCGTTGAGGCGCTTGTAAGCGTTCGAATGGGTGCGGCCCATGAAGCCGTAGCCGATCATTCCGATGCGGAGTTGTTTCGCCATGGTTGTCTCGATGTTAGAGGAGGGGATCAGGGACCGGGGACCAGGGACTCGGGTCGGCGGCGGTTCCTTTTGTACATCAGCGGGCGGCGGCGGCGCAAGGAAAAGGGAGGCCTGACGAAGCGATATCGAAAATCTTTCTTGCATTGACCGGGGTCGGTGTGGATAATGAGGCCAGCGTGCGTACTAAACGACAAGCGCGCGCCCGACAAGACCTGACCGACACGACCGCGCGATCTTACGGCCTTGCGAGGCCCCAATATTAAGAGACATCCGCGACTCGTCGTCAAGACCCCGATACGTTGATGAAGAAGCCCGTGGAGCGGGCGGCATGGCCCTTAACTCGTTTAGAGGCGGGCGAGAGTTGTTTAACCATGGCCATGGCCGGAAACGGCCGGGGCCGGAGGAGTGTTCATGAGTCAGTTCGAAGATCAGAGCGAAGATTCGACGCCTACGATAGCGGTAGCGCTTGGCGCCCGGTCGCGCGGATTTATCGGCAGCGATGAAACCAGAGACGACCCCAACGGGGAAGCGGATCACGACGCGGAGGACGACGCCGCGGCAGGGGA
>CAYOPA010000021.1:0-23568 GCA_964405625.1 uncultured Bryobacterales bacterium | reverse complement strand
GCTCTTCCTTACCCGAACATTATCGCTTCGTCTTGTTTCTTAAATCCAGCGCTGATTCTCGGACGGACTCCTAGCGTCAAATGTACGGGCCAGACGATCATCATGGCGGCGCCGCCCAGCTTCTTGGTGTCGCCTCTGAAGTTCCCATTCAAGAGCCAGGGCCGTAACTTTGCCTGCCGCCTCGACCCCCAGGTCCAGGCATGGGGAGCCCCCTCGGAAGGTCGGCTCAGAGACCAACGTTGCGGGCCCCCGTGGCCGGTCGGACGAGATGTGGAAACCCGAGTCGCGTGGCGAAGCATCGCGTGCACCACAAAGCCGTGCAGTCACCAGCAACAGACCCGCTACTCGACCGTCAGGACGCCCGCATTGCTCGCGTTGCCCTTGCGGTCCACGGCGACGACCTCATAGCGGCCCGGCCCGGCCGGCGCCGGGGACTCGCTGAACGCCGGAGCCGTCAGAATCCCCTCGTGCAGCGGCTCCCCATCGCGCTCCACACGATAACCCGCCAGATCGCTCTCCTGCGACGCGGACCAGGACAGCTCGATCGATTCCGGCGTTCGGATGGCGCGCAGCCCGACAGGGGCGGCGGGAGGAAAGATGTCCGTCGGCGTGATTGCCACGGCTTCGGAGGGCGGCCCCGGCACGGCGCCGGTCTCGGCGGCGGCGCGGCCACGGACGCGGTAGACGTACTCCGTCTCGAACTGAGCGGAAGCGTCCGCCAGCTCCGGCTGCTCACTCTCGCCCGCCGGCTGGAATTCCCCATCGCCCGAGGCCCGCTCCACCAGGTACCCGGCGGCGCCGTCCACCGCATCCCACGAAAGAGCCACGCCGTGGGGCGCGGGCTCGGCGCGCAGCCCCGACGGCGCCGCGGGCGGCGCCGTCAAATCCAACACCAAGACCTCCGACCACGGCGACGCCTTTCCCTTCGTCGAGAAAGCCTGCGCCGCCAATGCAGTCCGCTGCCCAAAGCGATCGTGGACGGGAATCTCGATCTCGTTCTTGTCACCCTCGACCGCGGCGAGCACTTGAAAATACGGGGCCAGCGCTTCGGCGGAAGCGGGGGGCGCATCGCGGGCGATCTCCACCGCGTAGAGGGCGACGCGGTCGAGGTCTTCCAGCGCCGCGCCTTCCGTGGTCAACACAACCGGCGCCCAGCCAATCAGGGCCCTGTCCTCAAACTGCCGCGCTTGCAACCCCTCCACGCGGGCCGGGATCTTCAGCATCGGCGGCAACGGCTCGCCGACCTGTCCGCAGGAGGGGAACAGTGAGCAGGTAGCGGTGAGCAGCAGGCAGTAGAGCAGCGTCCGCACTGGTCAGAGAATGTAGCGGCTCAGGTCCTGATCCTTGGCGATGGCGGCAAGCTGCTTGCGCACGAACTCCGGATCGATCTTCACGCTCTTTTTCTTCATGTCCGGCCCCTCGAAGGAGATCTCCTCGAGCAACTTCTCCATGATGGTGTGCAGCCGCCGGGCGCCAATGTTCTCGGTGTCCTGGTTGATCTCCATGGCGATGCGCGCGATCTCGGCGACGGCTTCTTCGGTGAACTTGAGCTTGATGCCCTCGGTCTCCATCAACGCAATGTACTGCTTGATGAGAGCGTTTTTGGGCTCGGTGAGGATGCGGATAAAGTCGCCCACTTCCAGCGACTTCAGCTCCACGCGGATCGGGAAGCGCCCTTGCAGCTCCGGGATCATGTCCGACGGCTTGGAGACGTGGAAGGCGCCGGCGGCGATGAACAGGATGTGGTCGGTGCGCACCATACCGTAGCGGGTGCTGACGGTTGTGCCTTCGACGATCGGCAAGATGTCGCGCTGCACGCCCTCGCGGCTCACATCAGGGCCGCGGCCGCCCTCGCGCCCGGCGATCTTGTCCATTTCGTCGAGAAAGATGATGCCCGACTGCTCCACGCGGTCAACGGCCTGTCGGGTTACCTGCTCCATGTCGACGAGCTTGGATTCCTCTTCCTGGACGAGGTAGTCGAACGCCTCGGCCACGCGCATCTTGCGCCGTCGCGGCTTGCCGCCAAACAGGCCCGGCAGCATGTCGCGGAGGTTGATATCCATCTCTTCGACGCCGGTGTTGGTGATGATCTCGATGGGCGTATTGCGCTCGCGGACCTCCAGGTCCACCATGCGCTCGTCGAGCTTGCCTTCGCGCAGGCTCTTGCGCAGCTTTTCGCGGGTGCGGCGAACGCTGTCTTCGGTCTCGGCGTTGTCCTTCTTCTCGTCCCCTTCCTGCAAGGGCATCAACAGGTCCAGCAGGCGCTCCTCGGCGTTCGCCTCGGCGCGGTCGGTGACCAGGTCGAGCTTCTCCTCGCGGATCATGTCGATGGAGACGTCAAGCAGGTCGCGCACCATCGAATCGACGTCGCGTCCAACGTAGCCGACCTCGGTGAACTTTGTCGCCTCCACCTTGAGGAACGGCGAGCTCGACAGCCTCGCCAACCGGCGGGCGATCTCCGTTTTACCCACTCCGGTGGGGCCGATCATCAGGATGTTCTTCGGCATCACCTCCTCGGCCATCTCGGGGGTGAGCTTTTGGCGACGCACGCGGTTGCGCAAGGCGATGGCGACGGCGCGCTTGGCGTCTTTTTGGCCGACCACGTGTTTGTCGAGCTGTTCGACAATCTCACGCGGTGTGAGCTCATCGAGCGGCGGGGCGTCGGTACCGGTCGAGCCGGGCAGATAGATAACCATGGAAAACGCGGCTCTAGCCGAGCTCCTCGAAGTGGAAGTTGTCGTTGGTGTAGATGCAGATACGGGCCGCGATCTTCATCGCAGCCTCGGCGACCTCGCGCGCGCTCATCGTCGTGTGGTCGATGAGCGCGGAGGCGGCGGCGGTCGCGAACGAGGCGCCTGAGCCGACGGCCGCATAGGCTTCATCGTGCTCAATCACGTCGCCGTTGCCGCTTATGAGCAGGGTCACCCGCTCGTCGGCGGTCAACAACACCGCTTCCAGGTGGCGCAGCGACTTGTCGGTCCGCCAGTCCTTGGCGAGCTCGACGGCTGAGCGGCTGAGGTTGCCGTTGTACTGCTGGAGCTTATCCTCAAAGCGCTGAAACAACGACATCGCGTCAGCGGTGGAGCCGGCGAATCCGGCGAGGATCTTCTCGTTGTAGAGACGGCGGGTCTTGCGGGCGACGGACTTGATGACCTCGTTGCCCAGGGTGACCTGACCGTCGCTGGCCATGACGACCTTGCCGTCGCGGCGCACGCATAAAACTGTTGTGGAACGGATTTTAGGTAGCGACATGGAGACGCAAGCCTTTTATTATAGACCCGCCGGGCGCTCGGACGGCGATGGGTTCGCCAGCGGGGTGCGCGACATGGAAATGGACGGTCGACTGGCAGGGGACGGATTGGGCGACCTCTGATTAGGCGAGTATCCGCGGAGAGGAGGCGCCTCTTGCCCCAGGCTTTGTCCGACCTCGAAGCGGCTTGAAGCCGCCTGCCGCGGCAGTTTCTCGGCCTCGGTGATTGATGGCCGCCGTGGGCTCGGAAATCAGCTTCGAGCAACGCCGCACGCATGCGTTATCCGCGGTTTCGCGCCCAGGGCCTGTTCGTGGGCTCCGGCGTGGTGGAGGCGGGCTGCCGAGCTGCATAGACCGGGCGTGAGTCGCGACCTAGCCGCACAAACGGCGGGCAGCGTTCATGGTCCGTGGCGGCAGGCGGGCAGCCCGGCGCTGTCGACTGCACTGCCCAACGCATACTTCGACTCGCTGGGGATTCCGAGTTTGACCTCGAGTTGAGCGCCCAAGCCGCCCATTCACCAAATCCCAGGCTACGAGCGCTCTGTTGTCGGCTCGCCGGTCGGCCGATTGTTTGCTACAGCATGGCTGATTCCCTGGAAGCTCCGCCCGACAGTGTGATTACAATTCCCGGAGGCTTGCCCGGCCTCCCCGGACTGGAGCAGGCGGTACTGCTGGAGCCCGACGACCTCACGCCCATTCTGCTGTTGCAGAGCCTGCACGACAAGGACCTCAGCCTGCCCGTGATTCCGGCCCACTGCGTGATGGAGGCTTACAACCCCGTGTTGGGGCGGGAGGATCGCGAGGCGCTCGGCCTTGACGGCGACGAGCCCGACCCGGAGTTGCTGAAGCTGGTGGTGGTGGTGCTCGACAGCCACGAGGGCCGGGCGGCCTGCAATCTTTTCGCGCCGATTCTGATCCATCCCGCCACGCGCCAAGGCCGGCAATGCTTGCAATTGGGCAGCGACTACCCCAGCTTGTTCCGCTTAGACCTGGAGTGAATCGATGCTCGTGCTGCAGCGACGCGTCGGCGAGTCGATTTGCGTGGGACCCGACGTGGAGGTGCGCGTGCTCGCCATCCGGAACGGGCACGTTAAGATCGGCGTGATTGCGCCGCTGGAGGTCGAAATTCGTCGCAGCGAGCTCGAAGCGATCAACCGCAGCGCCGTGGTGGCGGACTGGCGCAATTCCCCTCTGGCCGCTCTAGCCAGGAAATTAAGTTCGCGGTAACGATCGACGGACCGTATAATTAACCAAGCGTTCCGGCGCCAGCTCTCGATTCTTCAGTGCGTTTGCGCGGTCATTGGGTTTTCGAAATGATGCGAATTGTAACGCTCCTCGTGCTGCTCGGCGCCATGCCCGCGGCAGGGCAAGCGCTGATCGAGACCGACTTGGCTTTGCTTGAGTTTTTTCGCCATAACACGGTCCCCGGCGTCTATGAGCTCTCTGCACGGCGCTATGCCAAGCCCGGCTCCGCGACCTTCGGCGCCGACGAGGGCAAGCTGTCCGGGACTGCGGAACAGCCCGTTGTCATTCGCGGACAGGGGATCGACAGGACGATCATCGAGTGCCCGCGGATTTGCTTCTTCTCCGGCAACAGCCACGTCATTTTCGAAGACCTGACGATTCACGGGGCCATCAACAGCGCCCACCTCAAGCACTGGACTTTCCGGCGTGTGAAGTTCTCGGACGCCGTGACACCGGGAACAAGCAGGCAGACCTTCGGCGGGCAAGCCGGCGGGATCCTCTTCAAGACCGCCGGCGGCGGCAAAGGGGCCGGGCCGCTGCGTTTTGAGCGAGTGATCTTTGATCCGGCGCCAATCCCCAACCCGGACACCACGCTCGATTTTGTCGGCGTACAGGGCGTGGAGATCATCGATTCGGTGTTTGAACGATGCAACCGCGGCTGCATGCAGGCCAAAGGCGGCTCTGGCGCCGTGATTCCCTACCGTTGGGAAGGCAACTTGATCAAGGACGCCGGCGACCGCGGGATCTTCTTCGGGGGCGGTGCGGTGCGGAGTTTTTTTGATCCTCCAATCGACATCTCGCGGCACGAGTTCGGATCGGCCGTCATTCGCAACAACGTCATCATTGGAGGCCTCGCCTGCTTCGCCGGCTCGACCTTCGGCGGGCCCGTGCTGGTGGAAAACAATCTTTGCATCGGGCAATCACGCTTCTACTGGCGCGCGCTGCGGGAGAACGACGACGCGGAGATCGCCCAAACGCGGGATCTCACGATTCGCCGCAACATCTTCGTCGGTTTCACGGGCGAGAATGAGCTTGCTTTCAACTATTCGAGGAATGCGCCTAGCCAGGGACACTTTGTCTGGGACTCGTTCCTCATCGAGGAGAACGCCTTCGACCGCGACCCGGAGATGGGACGCTACTGGCCCGAGGGCGTGGTGACGCTCAACAACGCCCTGGGGGTTGATGCGGGCATCCTGATGGACAGCGGCGTGCCACGAGCCGGCTCGCCGGAGCTTTTGGCAGCGGGCATCGGTCCGACAATCTGGGTAGGGCCGGCGCGCTTGACGGCGCGCGGGGTCGTCAGCGCGGCTTCATTCCGGGGCGGTTCGGTGGCGCCGGACGAGATCATCTCGATCTTCGGCGGCGGATTTGGCTCGGGGCTGCATGTGGCGACGGCCATGCCTTTGCCTTCGGAGCTCGGCGGCGTCGCGGCCGTCTTGCTGGATGCGTTCGGGTTCCAGCAGCAGCTTCGTATGCTGGTGGTCTCGCCGGGGCAGATCAATGCGATCCTGCCGCCGAATCTGCCGCTGGGGGAGTCGACGCTGCAAGTGACAGTCCCGGGCGACCCGACGGTGTCGGAGAAGGTGCGCGTGGAACGCGTGGCGCCCGGTATTTTTTCCGCGAATGCCACGGGAACCGGGATGGCGGCTGCCGCGACGGTGCGGATCGCGCCGGGCGGCGTTCCGATGCCGGCTCAAGCCTTGCAAGGCGCGGGGCCGCTCAGCGGCTTCCCGATTGACCTCGGCCCGGACGATGAGCAGGTTGTCCTGCTGCTGTTTGGGACCGGCATTCGCAACTACTCCAGCATCAGCGTCACCATCGGCGGCGTGGAAGCCGAGGTGGTCGGCGTGTTGCCTCAACCGGAGTTTGCCGGGCTGGACCAGATCAACGCCGTTATCCCCCGGTCGCTGGCCGGTCGCGGCGAGGTGGAGGTACTGGTCGCCATCGACGGCGTGGAAGCGAACGTCGTCACCATTGTGGTCGGATAGGTACTGGCCCTCGGCTATCCCAAACTATCGCCATGAACCTTCGACTCGCCCCTCTCGCCGGCGCATTGTTCGCCCTTGCCAGCTGCGGCGGGCTGCCGGCTGAGTTTGAAGAGTACCGCTGTGGCGACCAGACCGTTTCGGTCGGCGTCGCGGGCGATGCGCTCCATCTTCAGATCGGCAAGGAGCGTCGCGAGCTCCGGCGCGCAGAGGCGGCCTCCGGCGCAAAATACGAGGCGCCCAACGATCCCGACACGATGTTTTGGAGCAAGGGTAACCGCGCCACGCTGATGGTGGACGGCCGGATGTACCCGGAGTGCGTCCAAGGCAACGCCGAGCCGACGGCGGAGTCGCATCCGCTGACCGGGGGAGAATGGTTCGTCGAGAGCCTGAACGGCGAGCCCGTGCGGTCGGATTCCGTCATTACGCTGCGTTTCGGCGAGGACGGCCGGGTGAGCGGATCGGCGGGATGCAATACCTACGGGGCGCAGTTCCAGGTGGTAGACGACGCATTGACCACCGACAAGACGATGTCCACGATGATGGCCTGCGCCGAAAACCTGATGGCCCAGGAGCGAACGTTCCTGGATCTGCTGGCGGCCGTCGAGCGCTATGCGATCGATGGGAGCGGGGCGTTGATCCTGCGCGCGGGCGATGGGGTCGTGATCGTTGCCCGCCGCCAAAATTAGCCCGAAGTTGCCCCCTACTCCGGACGCCGAAACGTACACACTATTGTAGTTTGTTGCCTTTGGGCATCCACGCTTTCACTTTCATTTCATTCCCACCAGCTCATCGTGGCTCAAAGCGGTCAGCGATTCTTTCGTGACCTGACGCAGAATCGCTTGCGACGCGGCGTATTTCGCGACGTTCCGGAGTTGGTCGAGGCGATCGAGGGCTATATCGAGAAGCATAACGAGAACCCTAAGCCTTTCATCTGGACCGCCAAGGCCTCCGACATCCTTGCCAAGGTTAAGCGCCCCCGCAAGGCCCTCGACAATGCGCAAGGCGTGTGACGCGAGGGTGTCCCAGACGCTGTTGAGCCTAGAAAAACGCCCGCGCGTACATGTACTCCGGGGCGAAGACAGCCTGAAACGAAATGGATGTCGGCCGATGGATAACCTCGACGACATACATGAGCTCATTGTCGAGCATGCCGGTCGCCGAGCTCGTCAAGGCCCCCGGCGCGCTGTCGGCCCAGGCTTCGGACAAATCGAGGTAGTTCACGTGATCGCCCTCCGTGGCAGCCGCTCCGCTCTTGTTGACGAACTGCGTGGCGAGCTGACCGTTCTGCAATCGGCTGGTCATGCCGCTACCGGTCGTATCGCCGATTTGGTAACGCTGCACGATGACGATGCGCCCATTGTTGTTGCAATCACGCAGCCCGCCCGAACCGTCGGGGCACTGAGCAGTATCAGGCACGCGGGTCAGCAGTGTGAACCACACCGAGGTCTTGCCCCCGCCGATCAGGTGCAGATCCAGCCCGGTGCCGGCGTCAATGATGAACTGCTTGTTTTGGTTAATCGAGAAGTCGATCCCGCGGGCGTACATGTTGCCGCCGTTGCGCACCACCTGCCCTAGTGTCAGATGCCGGTCCAGCATCATGCCGACGGCAAACGTGCCCACCGACATCAGCACCAGGAACGGCATCGCAACGGCGAATTCGACTACCGACTGGCCCCTCCGGTCTCCCAGCAAATGCATTGCTAGCCGTTTCATTCAATTTCCTCCCTAAGGCGCGCAAGCCGTGGGGCTGGCCACCGTGCCTCGATTGGCCGCTCCGCCCGTGAACGGCTCCATCTTGTCCGACGCGGTTACGGTCAGGCTGAACGGCATGGCCCCGCCTCCCGGATTCTTGCGGATCAGGTTGGTAATCGGCGTCAGCTCGTAACAGTTGATCCCCACGCGGACGATGCTGCCGGGCATCGCGGCGGCCAGGGGACAGGTAATCCCGGCGCAGTTCGGGTCAAAAAACTCAATCGAGACGTACTTATCAAGTTCCGGGCCTTTGATCAAGCCGAAGCTCGTTTCCTGGATTACGGACTTGATCCGCGGATCCAAGCCGCTGGGCTGGTCGTTGCCGGTGATCGCCGAGCGCACGCCCTCGCGAACCGCGTGGTGGAAGGTCGCCCGCAGGAACAGCACCCAGGTGAACTCAAACATGCCCACAATCATCGTGAGCAACAACAGGAAGACCAGCGCGAATTCAATAAACGCGTTTCCGCTTTCGGTCCGCCGGCCCGGCGGTGCAAGGATTCGTTTCATAGTCGCTCCGGGCGCCCCCGATGGGACTACCGTGACAGCGTCTTGTTGCTCTAGAGCCAGTCTAGGCGCCCGCCTCAATTCTTGACAATATCTCCTTAGTCATAGAGCGGAAAGCTTAGCGAGCCGCTGCCGCGGCTTTTAGTACCCTTTGGCCCGATTGAGCGCCGCCTGTTATTGCTTATCGGCCGCCGATCCAAGGACCTGGCCTGCTGAGAGCCCAAAAATGCAAAAGAGCCCGGCGATGTCGCGCGGGCTCTTTGCGGCCACGAGGATCGAAAGCAGCGGCCTACCAGTCCGGGTCCGTAATGGCGCCGTACTTTGCCGACTTCACCAGCTTGGCGTACTTTGCGAAAACGCCGGTTTTGTAGCGCGGCTCCCGTGGCCGTACCTTGGCCAGCCGCGCCGCCAGGGTGGCGTCATCGAGCTCGATTTCCAGGGTTTTCGCCGCGCAATCGATCACAATGATGTCGCCTTCCTCGACCGCGGCGATCGGTCCGCCCAGCGCCGCCTCGGGCGCTACGTGACCGACCATCAATCCGCGCGTGGCGCCGGAAAAACGGCCATCGGTCAGCAGCGCCACCGTCTCGCCCAACCCGGCCCCAACCACGGCCGCCGTCACGCCCAGCATCTCGCGCATGCCGGGGCCTCCGGCAGGCCCTTCGTAGCGGATCACGATCACGTCGCCGTCCTGGATCTCATCCGCCGTGACGGCGTTCATGGCGGACTCTTCGGTCTCAAATACACGCGCCGGACCGCGATGGACCAAGTGCTTGCCGCCGGCGACCTTGACGACGCCGCCGTCAGGAGCGAGGTTGCCGCTGAGGATCACCAACCCGCCGGTCGCCTTCAACGGCTTGTCCAGCGGATGAATCACCTGTTGGCCCGGCGCCTCCTCGGCGTGCGCCACCGACTCCTTCAGCGATTGACCGGTCACGGTCGGGACGTCGCCGTTGGCGTATCCGCCCTCAATCAGGCGTTTGGTGATGAGCTGCACGCCGCCGGCGGTCCAGACGTCGGCCGCCACGTAGTGTCCGCCAGGTTTGAGGTCCACCAGCAGGGGCGTGCTGTCGGAAATGCGGTTGAAGTCGTCCAGCGCGAGCTCCACGCCTGCATCGTGGGCTAACGCCAACAGGTGCAGCACGGCGTTGGTGGAGCCGCCGGTGGCCGCCACGCTGGCGATGGCGTTCTCAAAGGAGGCGCGCGTGAAGATGTCGGACGGCTTGATCCCCTTCTCCAGCGCCTGCATGACAATCTTGCCGGCCTCGTAGCTGACGTCGCCCTTGCCCGGCGCGGTCGCGGGAACGCTGGCCGAGCCGGCCGGCGAAATGCCCATCACTTCCATCACGGTCGCCATCGTGTTGGCGGTGTACTGGCCGCCGCAGGCTCCGGCGCCGGGGCAGGCGACATTCTCAAGCTCCAGCAGGTCGGCGTCGGACATCAGGCCCTTGGAGTGCTTGCCGATGCCCTCGAACACGTCCTGGATCGTCACATCGACGCCTCGAAACTTGCCCGGCATGATCGAGCCGCCGTAGAGCAGCACCGACGGCACGTCCAGGCGGGCCAACGCCATGGCGCCGCCGGGGATCGTCTTGTCGCAGGAGACGATGGCGACGATCGCGTCGAACATGTAGGCCCTGGAGGTGAGCTCGATGGAGTCGGCGATGACTTCTCGGCTGACCAGTGAGGCCTTCATGCCCTCGGTGCCCATGGTGATGCCGTCGGAGATGGCGATGGTATTGAACTCCATCGGGGTGCCGCCGGCGTCGCGCACGCCCTGCTTGACGCGCGCGGAGAGCTCGCGCAAGTGGTAGTTGCACGGCATGCACTCAATCCAGGTATTGGCGATGCCGATGATGGGTTTGGCGAGATCCTCGTCGGTAAAGCCGATCGCTTTGTAATACGAGCGCGCGGCAGCGCGAGTCGGGCCGTCGGTGATGGTCTTGGATTGATGCTTGAGCGGGTTGGACACGGTCGGTAAGGCTCCTCGAGGAGAAACGTCCAGTTTACCGTGATAGAGCGTTGCCGCACCCGCCACGTAAACATGGGCGGCTCAATGAGCGCAACAATGAACCGCCCGGCTTTAGCCGGCGGGCGCCTTACAACCCCTTCAGCATGTCGCTTTCGACCTGCTTGAAACCGCCGGGGATCGCAAACTTGTCGGCCGGAATCGAGGCTGTCGAAAAGTTCGACGACTCGATCGTCATCTCGATCAACACGCCCGCTTGGGAGGCCTTTGGCGCGGAGCGCTCGGGAGCCGGCGCCGGCTCCTTGGCCTTGCTCTTGCGGCCGAAGCCGCCAAGACCGCCCACCGCGGCGCCGCCCAAGCCCTTCAGGCCCTGCTTCATCGAGCTTTCCTGATTGGCTTCGGCGACCTCCTGCTGATCGCTCGTCGAGATGGTCTGTAAACCCTCGGCCGTGCCGCCCATGCGCATCACCTGCTTGACGGCGAGCCCTTCCAGCGATGCGGTCTCCTCCTGCAATTTGGCCATCGCGTCGCCCATCTGGAAGCCCTGCTGCATGCCGGACAGCATCTGGCTGTTCGGGTTCCAGGCGAGCTTTTCGGCCATGCGCTTGTGGAAGTCCTGGACCTCCTGGTAGCCGGCCACGTCCTTGGTGAGCCACATGTTGGTGGCCATGTTCATTGCCCCGGCCTGGCCTTTGTCGGCGTCGCGGACGTTGGCCGTAATCAGCAGGATCATCTCCTTGGCGTTGTAGCCCGAGACCGTTTCGCTGCGGCCGGGATCCTTGACGTCGACGTTGTAGCTGATCTCCACATTGGCGTCGGGTTTCTTCCCGCGGGCCTTTTCCATCTCGGCCTGCGCCTTGGCCTGCGCCTGCTCCATGGCTTGGCGCATCTGCTCAAAGGTAATCACGGAATACTTCTGGCCTTTGAAGTCGATGTTGGTGATCGTCTGGGCGCCCAGGTCGATGATCGTCCCGCTACGCTCGTCAATCTGCGCCATCTTGTCGCCCCGGACGTAGACCTGCGACTGGATGTTGTTCAGGCCGCCGCCAGCCATCTTGCCGACGAACTTCATGGCGCCGGCCATGGCGCCGCCGGTGATCTTGGTGTGCTCGGTGTAGGAAAAATCGGCCGCCAAAAGGCCGGCCAAAGCCAGCGTCAGGACGACGGTTCGTATGAATTGGTTCATGGGGATGTCCTCCGGACACTCTATTGTCCCCCTTGGGGCTTTGTAGGTCTACCGGTACGGGTGGGGTTCAGCACGGCCGCCGGCCGGACGGCGCTTATGCGGTAATCTGAGGGAAGCGTCCGGCGCCGTTGGCGTGCGGGCGCTGTAGTAGTTTAGGCCCTGAGACGTTGAGCGAATCGACCCCACCGCAAGAAAGCCCCGAACCGATGGGATCCGAGCCCGAGGAGCCGCGTCCCGACGGCGGGCCGCTCGACGTCAACCTCCCCATCTACAACGGCCCCCTCGACCTGCTGCTCGACTTGGTACGCAAGCACAAGCTCGACATCTTCGACCTGCCGATCGCCAAGATCACCGAGCAGTATCTGGCCTATCTGAAGACCGCCGAGCAGCTCAGCATCGACCTGGGCGGCGACTTCGTTTTCATGGCTTCGACCTTGATTCACATCAAGTCGAAGATGCTGCTGCCCAAGGACCCCACGGCCCCCGAGGAAGAGCAGGAGGACCCGCGCGACGAGCTCGTCCGGCAACTGCTCGACCACGAAAAGTTCATGCAGGCCGCCCAGATGCTGCGGCAGAAGCGGGAGGTCGAAGAGAACGTCTGGTCCAACCCGCCGGTGGACGCCTTTGCCGACGATGAATCGGACGAGCCGGGCCTGGCCGTCTCGGTCTTCGACCTGGTGAGCACGTTCGAGAGGGTGCTGGTCCGCTTCAAGAGCCGGCCGGTTTACGAGGTCTCCGAAGAGGAGGTTTCCGTCGCCAGCCGCATCGAGTTCCTCCGCAACGCTCTGATTAGCGTGGATGAGCCCATTAAGCTGGAAGATGTCTTCGAAAAGCAGTCAAGCGTGCGCGCCTTGGTGGCGACCTTTCTGGCCGTGCTGGAGATGGTCCGGATGCAGGCGATCATGCTCACCCAGGACGAGCTTTTCGGCTCGATCGTGGTCCGCAAGCACAAGATGTTCGACACGGTCTTCAGCGGCGATGTTCCGATCAACGCCGCTGACGCCGAGTACACCGATTAACCGCCCGCGCTACTGCCCGACATAGACCGCCGCCTTGTTGCTGGGCGCGCCGCCGATGCCGACCCATACCTCGTTCGGCCCGGGAGACAGCCCGCCGGTCGGCAAGTTCAACTGCAAGAGCCCAGCCTGTCCCGGCGCCAACCCGACGAACTGCGGCGTCACGGATTTGCCGTTCACCGTCACCGCCACCGGCAGCGCCGGCGTGGCAAACGGAGCGGCCGGAGCGGCTTCGCCATCGGGCACGGATGGGCTGGTCGGCCCCTGACCCGTGAGGTAGAGCGAGACCACCGAGCCGGACTTGGCCGGATTGGCCGGGCCGTTGATCGCGCCGTCCTGGTTGAGCGCCAGCGCCGCGCCCTGGTGCATGAACACGCCCGGCGCCGCCGGAACGATTTGCAGCACCGTCTCGCCCATCAGCCGGCCTTGGAAGTACAGCTTCATGCGCGCAACGCCCGTGTTCAGCTCAGAAGGCAACTGAGCGTTGAACTGGGTCGGGCTGACGTGAATAAAGCGCACCGGCTTGTCCTCGACAGTCGCCGACAGACCGCCCAGCACGGTCGGCAGCGGCATGCCTTCGGCGTTGGCCGTCACGCCCAGGGGGTTGAAGTAGAACGCGCTGATCAGCGAGCCCGGCGCCACCGGCAGATGCTTCATCGTGGCGGCGTGGACGACATACTCGGGCGCCACGAACTCCGCGGTGGAGTACATCTCAAACACCACCGGCAACAGCAGAGGCTCCGCGCGCGGGTTGTCGGCGGCGACGATCACGTTGGCGCGGTGGACGCCCTCGCTCAGGCCGGCGGGATTAGCGGCGATGGTGATGTAGGCCGGGCTGGTCGGGGCTTCCACCATCGCCTGCAACCACGGGGCATCCGTCGAAACCGACAGCCCGGCCGGGCTCCGGCGGGAGCCGACGAACACCTTCCGCACCAAAGGATCTTGCGGCAAACCGAAGCTCTCAACGCCGCTGAAGGTGTCCAGCTTCAGCGTCAACGTCTCGGGCAAGGCGAACATGTCCGGCTCGCCGAAGACGCGCAACAAGACCTGGATCGTCTCCAGGTGGCCGCCGCCGGAGCTCACCAGCAGCGAGGCGCCGTGATTGCCCGGCTGGAGCCCTTCCGGGTTGACCCACACCATCAGATCCTTGGGCGCGTCCCCCGTGGTCGGCGAAGCGCGCAGCCAGGGGGCCGTGCTGGTGACGCGAAAACTGCTGTAGAAATGTGATGTGACCGAGGCCGCCAGCGACCCCGGCGCCGGGCCGCCGATCGTGTAGTCGAAAGTCATGCGCTCCGGGTTGACCATGAAGAACTTGAAGCCCGGCGGCGAAACAACGACCTCCGCGCTTCCCTTCCCCACGTTGCCGGAGCTGTCGGTCGCCTCGTACACCACAAAGTAGGTGCGCTGCCCGCCGGTGCTGCTCGTCGTCGCCAACACGTCGAAGGAGGTATCCGGCGCTCCGAAGTTGGCGTTGAGAATCGAGTTTTCCACCGGCTCGCTGTTCGCCACGCTATGGAGCGCAAAGCTGAAGCCCGCCCCGCAGGCGTCTTGCACGTCAACAAAGGCGCTGATCGTGGTCATGGCGCCGGTGGGGACCAGGGAAGACGGGAACAGCGTGACGTCCACGAGCGGCGGGCGGGTGTCGATCACGACCGCCGTAAACGAGGCCGTGGCCGATTCCAGCAGCTCGTTGCGGACCGTCAACGTGATCTCATGCGCTCCCAAGGGCACGGCGACGGTCGGCGTCGGGCCGGTCGCGGCGCCGAACGGCCCGGTCCAGGTATGGGTCAGCGGCCCGCCTTCAGGATCAAACGAAGCCGAGCCGTTGAGCTGAAACTGAGCGACCCCGAAACCGGTACACTCCTCGAACTGCGTGTTGTCCACGCCCACATCCGCGATCGGGGTGACCGCGAAAGCCGGCGTTGTCAGCATGAGGGCGATGCAAAGTGCAACGGGGAGCGTTCTCATATCCTGGATCCTTGCGTCTCTTCAGCCCTCATCGGCAGACGGACCCGCGGACCCGAGAGTGGGGCAAGGATCATCTTTTCAACCGGGGGTTCGGCTGTATCTCCGCAAAACGCCCTATCCGTGCCAGGAAAACGCGGCGGCGAGTCAGTAAACCAGCTCCACCCAGCGCTTACCGGCCGTCAGCTCGGCCTTGCGCCGCGCCCACTTCTCCTTCGAACCGACCCGCCGCGCAAAGACCACGTCGAGCTCGCCGCGCATCTTCTCCAACCCCGCCACGTAGACGTAGGTCTCCGGATCGGCCAGCATCTTGAGCAGCTCATCGGCGCGGGTGTCGATGGCGTAGTCCCAGGCGATCGGCTCGGCCCAGTGCGGCCGAGGGCTCAGCGCCCGAATGGCCTCAAATGTTGCCAGGTCGTAGTAGTTCTCAAAATCGTCCCGCTGGTCGTTCATGTAGATCAGATCGAGCGGGTTCTCGGCGCCATGGAATAGCCACACCTTGCCCTTCCAGTCCGGAATGTTTTTGTAGATGTGCTTGATGAAGGCGCGGAACGGCGCGATTCCGGTGCTGGTGCAGATCAGTATCAGGTTGGCGTTGTGATTGTCGGGGACCTCGAACGGCAGCCCGTACGGCCCCGAGATCGTAATCTGGTCGCCGGCGCGCTGGTCGCACAGGTAGCTCGACGCCAGACCCACGAAGCGCTCGCCGTTGTAGTCGTCGATGTAGCTGCAACGCCGGACGCAGATCTTGATGCGGGGCAAGCCGGCTGCGGTCGTCTCCGGCAGGTCGGCCACGCTGTAGAGCCGAAAGTGCTCCAGTTGCCCGAGCTCGGGGTCGCCCGGCGCTATCACGCCGATGCTCTGGCCGACCTCGTAGCTAAAGCTCGGCCGGTCCACATCAAGCGTGATCTCGCGGACCTCGTCGGTGTTGGCCGGCGAGATCTTCTCACTCGAAACGACCGTGGCTCGAAAACGGGCCGAGGTGTCGTAATCGGCCAAGCGCATCACGGCTTCCTGCGTCATTGTTCTTTCTCCTCTTCCAACTTTCGGCTGCACACGGCGGCGCAGCCGCAGCCTTGACAATCCATTCTTCTGGCTAGCACGTCAGGGTCCGCTCCGGGCTCGGGGAAAGCCCTTCCCCATGCCGTCTGCACCGCGAACCAGCCGACCGCCACGGCGACTGGGGCCAACAGGCCAATGGCGTAGGACTCAAGCATCACGCCCCCAACCCCGCAAAGCCCATGAAGGCGATGGAGAGAATCCCAGCCAGAATCAGCGTCAGCGCGGCGCCTTTCACGACATCCGGCGTCGAGGCCAGCTCAAGCTTCTCGCGCAGCCCGGCGATCAGCACGATCGCCAGCGTAAACCCCGCCCCGGCGCCCAGCGCATAAGCCAGGCATTGCAGCAAGCCGTAGCCGCGGTTGGTTTGAAACAACGCCACCGCCAGGATGGCGCAGTTGGTCGTAATCAACGGCAGAAAAATGCCCAGGGAACGGAACAGCGCCGGGCTGGTCTTCTTAACGAGCATCTCCACCAACTGCACCGTCGAGGCGATCACGGCGATAAAGCAGATCAACCGCAGGTACGGGGCGCCGATCGCAACCAGCAACTCGTTGATGCCGAAGGCGCACAGCGACGCCACCAGCATCACGAAGGTCACCGCGCCGCCCATGCGCGAAGCCGTCTCCAGCTTGCCCGAGACGCCCAGGAACGGGCAGATCCCCAAAAAGTACGCCAGCACGAAGTTGTTCGTCAGGCAGGCGCCCAGAAAGACCGTCGAGAGCGATTCCTGGTTCATGCCGCCGCCTCCCGCCGCTGCTTGATCCAGTTGAACAGCAGCAGCCACGGAGCCAGTGTGAAAAAGCCGCCGCTGGGCAGAATCATCACCACCCAGGGCTCGAAGCTGGCCGGCAACACCGCCGCGCCGAAAAGCCTGCCCGAGCCCAGGACCTCCCGCACGCCGCCCAGGCAAAGCAGCGCGAAGGTAAATCCAAAACCCATCCCCAAGGCGTCAAACACCGAGCGGCCCAGGGTGTTTTTCGAGGCAAACGATTCGGCCCGGCCCAGGATCAGGCAGTTGACCACGATCAGCGAGATAAACGCCCCCAGCGCCCGGTGCAGGTCCAGGCTGATCGCCTGGATGAGATAGTCCACCATCGTCACGAAAGTCGCGATGACCAGAATGAACGTCGTGATGCGCACCTGCTTGGGCACGAAGCCTCGGATGAGCGAAACCACGACGTTCGACATCAGCAGCACAAAGGTGGTCGCCAGACCCATCGCCAGCGCGTTCAAGGCCGTATTGGAGACGGCCAACACGGGGCACATGCCCAGCACTTGCACGAAGACGGGGTTTTCGCGCCACAGGCCCTTGGCGAAATCGTCCGGGGTCACGGCCGCGCCCCCTGGTGAAAATCATCCAGGCGCTCCAGAATGCGGGGCGCCCAGACGGAGACGCTGTCGTTGAGGATCTTGGCGCCAGCCGCCGACGAGATCGTGGCGCCGGTGATACCATCGATCTGCCAATCCTCGGTCTTAGCGCCCTGCTTGACCGCCGTGATCGGTTGATCCAGCGCCGCCGCCAGCCGCTCGAAGTTCTTCAAAAACCCTTCGTCCTTCTCGATCTTGTCGCCCAATCCGGGCGTCTCCTTGCTTTCCAGGACCTGCATGCCGACAATCGCCCGCTCGTCTGGAGCGTAGCCGTAGAGCAGCCGGATCGTGTCCTGGTAGCCCATGCCTGCGGCCTCGACGGCGACGCCGACCAGCCGCCCAGGGCGGTCGTAGCCTGCGTACACCCGCGCCCTGTCTTCCTCGGCCGGTTCGAAGCCTTGCCCGTCGATGAAGCGAAAACCCTGCGAGCTCTCCGCGCCCGGCAGAACCCGGAAGACAGCCGCCTGTAAAGCCTGGGCCCGGTTGCGGGCGATCACCGGGCGGGTGAGCTCGTAGACCGTCACAATCAGGCCGCCGCACAGCAGCCCGACCCCGACCAGGGGTCGGTACAGTGGCCAAGCGGGGTTCATCGTCCCGCCTCTCGCCGGCCCGTGCCGTACACCCTGGGCTGGATCAGCCGGTCAATCTGCGGCGCGGCGGCGTTGCCCAGCAGAATCGCGTACATCACGCCTTCGGGCATGGCCCCCCAGTAACGAATGGCGATGATAAGCAGGCCGATCAGCGCCCCATGCAGCCAGCAACCCAACGGCGTCAGCGGCGAGCCGACCATGTCCGTCGCCATGAACATCGCGCCCAGCATCAACCCGCCGGAGAAGAGCATGAACGCGGGGCCGGCGTAGCGCTCCGGATCAGCAAGATGGGCGACTCCGCTCAACGCAACGACGGCACCCAGAAGCCCGGCGGGGATGCGCCAGCTCATCATGTTACGAGCGATCAGATAGAGCCCGCCCAGCAAGATCAACAGGCTGCTGGTCTCACCCGCCGAGCCGCCGGTCATGCCGAAGAACAGGTCGGCGCCGGCTGTCGGCGCGCCTTCGAATCTCCACAAAGCCAGCGGCGTCGGTCCCGAGACGGCGTCGTAGCTCGGCTTGGTGAACGGAAAGGTCAGCGCGGAGCCCGCAATCCGGCCGAAACGGCCTTCGGCGAACGCTGGCGTCCACGTCGTCATCGCCGCCGGAAAGGCCGCTTGCAGGAAGGCCCGTCCCACCAGCGCCGGGTTGAAGGGGTTCTGCCCCAAGCCGCCAAAGATCGCCTTGCCCAGCAGAACGCCGATCACGCCGCCCAGAACCGCCATCCACAACGGCAGGCTCGGCGGCAACGTCAGCCCGTAGAGCAGCCCGGTAATCACCGCCGACCAGTCGCCGATCGTCGAGCGGCCCTGTCGCCGAGAGACCCAATGCTCGGTCAAGACGCACGACGCCAGCGCCACCGCCAGCATTGTGAACGCCGTCAGCCCAAACGCGTAAACGGCAAACGCCGCCGCCGGCAGGACGGCCAGCACAACGTTGAACATGATGGAGTCCACGCTGTGGCCGCTCAAGATGTGCGGCGACGTGCGGATCTCCAGCGTCTTGGCAAGCGGGCTCATAGCGCGGCCCTCGCTTTGCGCACCGCCGCCTTGGCCACGCGGAACTGCTGCACCAAGGGGATGTGCGACGGGCAGACGTAGCTGCACGAGCCGCACTCGAAGCAGTCCATCAGATGCCGCTCGTCGGCCATGCGCTGGTGCTCGCCGTTCTTCGCCAACAGCCCGAGCTCGGCCGGATTCAGGAAGATCGGGCAGGCGTCCAGGCAGTACCCGCAGCGGATGCAGGGGTAGACCGCGCTGTGCGTCAGGGCCGCCTCCAGGTCGCGAAAAGCCGTCACCCCCGAGGTTCCCTTGGTGATCGGGATGTCGAGGTTCGGCGCCGAAGCGCCCATCATCGGCCCGCCCAGGAAGACCCGGTTCACATCCTCGGCGACACCGACTGTCTCCAGCAGGAAGCGCAGCGGGGTGCCGATCGGGATGCGGTAGTTGCCCTTGCGCTCGATCGCCGGGCCGGTGATAGTGATGACGCGCTCCTGTATGCCCCGCCCCCACGGCAGCAGGCGGCCGATCTCGGCGCAGGTGGCGACGTTGACGCACAATGTGTGCGCATCGAGCGGCAGCCCGCCGGAGGGGACCTCGCGGCCCAGCAGCGCCGTGATCAACATTTTCTCCGCGCCCTGCGGATACTTCACGCGCAGCGCCTCGACCGTGGCGGGCAGGTCCTCGGGCAGCCCCGCGCGCAGATGGGCGATGGCGTCCGGCTTGTTGGCTTCCACGCCGATGATGGCCCGCTCGGCCCCGGTTGCTTGGAGCAGATAGCGCACGCCCATGAAAATGTCGTCACGCTGCTCCAGCATCACCCGGTGGTCGGTGGTCAGGTAGGGCTCGCACTCGACGCCGTTGATGATGAGCGTGTCGACGCTTTTGCCTGCGGGAATCTTGAGCTTGGCGTGGGTCGGAAAGGCGGCGCCGCCCAAGCCGACGATGCCGGCTTTCTGGATGGCGTTGATGATGTCGTCCGGCTCCGCTGTTTCGAGCTCACACAGCTCGCCACGCACCACCTCCTGCGTCGACCCCGGGAACGGCCTGATGTAGATGGACGGCGCCATCTGGCCGCTGATGGAGGGCGCCAGTGCGATCTTTTCGACCACGCCCGACGCGGGAGCGTGCATCGCGACGGACATGAAGCCGTCGGCCTCGGCGATGGTCTGGCCGCGCGCGACCTCCTCACCTGCGCGGACAACCGGGATGGCCGGCTTGCCTAGATGCTGGCTGAGGGGCACGACCAACACGGGCGCAAACGGGAACTGCCGGATCGCCAGCCCGCTGGTGGCGGCCTTCGATTCCGGAGGATGCACGCCGTGGCGAAAGCTCTTGAGGTTAACCAAGCTCACGGCGCCCGCCTGAAGCATCTGATGTGGCTAAGAGCGTCCCCGGCAATCCCCAAAACCGGTGGCGCGGATCCCCAGATCTGCCGCGTCGGCCCCCAGGCCGACGCCCTTTCGCCAGAAGGCGTCGACGTGGGCGTCGACGCCGCAGGCGTGGGCGCCTGCGCCACAGGCGCTAGTTGTACTTCCGGCCCCGTTCGATCCATTTCTCAATGTCCTTGGCGCCGCGGTCCTTCGGCAGTCCGGGATGGATCACCTGCGCCGTGCACTTCTCGGCGGCTTTCACCAAATCCTGGTAAGGGCCGCCGTCGGGGTTTTTGATGAACGCCTTCTTCTTGTCGTTGTAGGCGAAAATTTTTGGGTTCAAATTGATGCACTCGTCGCAGGAGGTGCAATCGTCGGTATCAATCCACGGCGCCATCGAGTCGGCCGGCGGGGCGTCGGCCTTGACCTCCGGCGCCGCTTCCGGCGCAATCGGCGCGGCCTCCCCGCCCACGAGCTGCATCAGCCCAGCGGCGATCTTGCCGACCACTTCCCGCCGCAACTCCCGCTCGATCGCCTCCCGGCTGGGCGCCGCCTTGCCCGGCGTCACCCCGGCCAACGCCCGCAGCAGAATCCAAAAATCCTGCCGATCCTCGGCCGACTCGACCATCGTGCGGTCGACAAGCAGGCGCGTCAGATGCTGCTTGCTGTCCACCGACCACACATACGGGAAGCGACCCTCGCGGCCCCCTTCATCCCACATCAGAAACTCCGCCAGCGGAACCATTTTTTCGTTCCACGTATCCGGCGGCGCGATGCGGAAATGCTTACGGAAGCGCGCTTCGGTGATGGCGAAGTCCACGAAGGTCAGCGGGACCTCCATCGACTTGTCGCGCGAGCCCTGCTTGTATTTGAGCGTGTAGGTCGGCCAGGGCTCGTCCATCGCCGGATTGCCCGAGAGGTCAAAGCACTCCGCCGGCGTCTTGCCCTTGTCGGGGTTGTAGCGGAACAGCGGATAGGCGCGCGACTCCACCGCCAGCTTGGCCTGCCGGGCGCTCATGTCGTCTCCGATGCCGTGCTCGGGCTGGCACGAGCTGTAGATGTTGAACAGCGCCGGCCGTCGAGTCTTGAGGCCCTCGATGAAGCCCTCGATCATGTGCGAGGCGTGGGCGATGGTCGATTGCAGGATGTACGAGTTGCGGTGGGCCATGCCAATCAGCCCGATCTCTTTGCGCGGTTCCTGTTTGCCTTTGAGGGCCTTGCCATACTGCGCCATGTCGGAGACCTGGCCGATAAAGCCCGACGTGCAGGCTTGGCCGCCGGTGTTGGAGTAGACCTGCGTATCGACCACCAGGATCTTGATCGGCTTGCCCGAAGCCAGCGTGCGCGACAGGTTCTGGAAGCCGATGTCGTACATCGCGCCATCGCCGCCCACTGACGCCACCGGCGGACAAAGCTCCCACTCCTCGTCCGAGAACGCCTGCCAGTTGAAGTACTTCAGCTCCTCCTCGACCGCCGGCTTGTACTGACCGGCAAGCTCGAGCTCGGTCAGCCGCACCGCCTTGAAGCCGTCGGCCATCTTGGCCATGTGCCCTTCAAAGACTCCCATCGCCAACGAGGGCGAGTCCTGGAACAGGTGGTTCGCCCACGGGAAGGGGTACGGGTTGAACGGGTAAGTGCTTCCCCAAACCGACGTACAGCCGGTGGAGTTCAGCATGCCCATCGAGGCGCGGCCGCGGCCCGTTGTGCCTTCGGTGTAACGGCGATGCAGGTCCTTGAGCTTGGCGACAAGCTGCGAGACCCGCCGCAGCCACTCCGGATCGATCAGCCGACCGCCGTCGGGTGCGAGCTCCTCGGCCAGGGAGGCGAGCGTCATGTCGCGGTCCCGCGCGGCCCGCATCGCCCGCTCCAGCGCGGCTGCATCGGTCACGTCGAGTTCGCCGAGCAGCTTCTTCTGGATGTGTTGCTCCAGCGACCCGATCAGCCCTTCGAGCTTTTCGATATGCCGCTTCACGCGCGGCTGCATCAGCGCTTCGACAGTCGCCGTGAACAGGTGTACCGCCGTTTTCTCCGAGCAGCCCAGGCAGGCGCCGTCGCCGCTGGTGAAAGCGCCGTAGTTGGGCTTGTCCAGCAGCAGAGTCTCCAGCGCTCCGACGCCCTCTTCGAGGTTCTCGATCCGCGAATACTTCTCCGGCGTGTTCGGCAGGTCGGTCCAAAAATCCCAGCGTCGCCGCAGATTCTTCACTGACTCAGCCGTCTGGGTCACCGGGATCAGCGCAGCGTCCTCGCAGACCTCCACGCACTCCATGCAGCCCTTGCAGGTGGTCGGGTTGACCGTGATCGACAGCAATCCGCCATCGCCGGGATGCTGCTTTTCCTTGAGCGTGTAGTAGGGGCGGCTGAGCGCGAAGTCCGACGCGCTCAGCTCCTCGCGGAAGAGCTCAAATTCATCCTTCAGCGCCTCCTGGTCTGCCTCGCTTTCCCGGATCGTCGCCTCGATGGCGTCGTCGAGCAGCTCCATCACGGGATCGGTTTCCTTGGCCTCGTGCAGCAACTTCTTGAAGCGCGCGCCCAGCTCGCGCGACGCCTTAGGCAGCAAATCGACCTTCCCGCCATGCCGCCGCACCCGCTTGACCGCCGTCTCGATTACGGCCTCCACCTCGCTCACCAGCCCCGGGATGGCCGTGTCGGGGCAGACGGTGTAGCACTTGCCGCAAGCGGTGCAGTTTTCCGAGATCCACTCCGGGTGTTGGAAGCGGATCTGCGTCATGTCCCGGAACAGCGCCGAGCCGGCCGGCATCACGCCCAGGCCGATGAAGGGGTCGGTGATGTTGTCGTTCCCCATCCCCCGGGCGTAGAAGTTGCCGGTCTGCTCCCAAAAGCGGTGGATGTCCGTCATCGGCGCCTTGCTCGCCGGCAGCAGTTTGACGGCCGCCGGAATGTCGGGCGTCTCGCCGAACATCGGGGCCACGCCCTTGGCCTGAATGATCTCGCCCGCCGGAATCGCCGTGACCTCGTCAAAGCCGCGCTTGACCACGCGCATGTTGTCCTCGACCACGCGGGCGCCTTTGGAGCCGAACTTGTGCTCCAGTTGCGAGCGGATCGCCTCCAGCAGGCGCGGCTCGTCCAGCCCGGCCTGCCGCATCACCGGCGACGCCGCGAAGAAGGCCCCCTGGAAGGCAATGCCCTGCATCCGCAGTTGCAGCTCGGGGTCGGTGGCCTCCTCGCGGGCGATCTTGAACCCGTCCAGGGCGTAAAGCTTGATCTTCTTGTCGCGGATGATTTTCTGGAACGCCGCCGGGATGTCGGCCCAGACCTTCTCGGGCGACGGCAGCTCGCTCTGG
>CAYOPA010000020.1:0-23813 GCA_964405625.1 uncultured Bryobacterales bacterium | reverse complement strand
ATCGCTCAAGCCGCCGAACCGCCGGATGCGGACCCGCATGTCCGGTGGTGTGGGAAGGGCGGAGCCGCGAGGCTCCCCCCTATCCCGATTGGGCGCCGGGTGACACTTGTCTGAACGAAACATATAGGCTCCAGGGGCGGGCCGAAGGCCCGCCTGCACGGCGAAGCCGTGCGCCACGAAGGCCGGGTCGTTGCTATGAGCGCCTGATCAGCACGACAGCGCAACCCACTAGCAGGAACATCTTCAGCATGTCGAAGCCGGTGTACAGGTTGTGGAACATCCAGAAGGTCTCACTGACTTCAGGGGAGACTTGGCCGAAATCCATCGAACGGCCCAGAACAATCGTCCGCGGCACGACATGGAACTGCAAGAACAACGCGATCATCACCGCAACGACGGCTGCCGCGCGGAAGCCGCCGCCCTGCCGGCTCCACCACGCCAGAATCACTACCGCCGCCGCCAGCGGCAACTGCGTCCAGCCCCAGCCGGCGAAGAACAGGCGGTTGACCTCCGACGCTTGATAGCGCAGGACGGGCCGGAGATTCTCCGGCGGCAACGGCTCAATCGCGTGCTCCAGACCGGCCGGCGGGGCGGAGAGAATGCTTGAGGCGACGGCGAAATTCTTGGTCGCGACCAGCCACATGAATAGCGTCCCGGCGATCCAGGCGCCGATCGTGATCCCCAGCAGCAGTCGTAGACGCATTATTTCAACCGCACCGCAACCAGCGTCTTTTCGTCCCGCGCGAATAGCACCCCATTGGACAAGGCCGGATAGGCCCGCACCGTGGAGGGCAGGATCTGCGCCTTGGCCGTCAGCTTAAAGCCCGCGCGGTCCGCCTTCGCCGCTACAAGCTCGCCGTTCTCGCGCAGTAGCAGCAGCGTGTCGCCCGCCAGCGTTACCGTCCCGGAGCCGAAGCCGTCTTCGCTCCACAAGACCTTGCCGGTCTTCAGGTCAACCGCCCGCAGGCTGGGGCCGTACTCTTGGCGGCCGTGATAACCGAACACCGTTCCGTCGTGAATCACGCCCGTGGCGTAGTGGTTGGCCATGCTCTCCTCGCCGGACCACAGCTCGCGGGGGGCGTCGCCCTGGCTGAAATCGAGCGCGATGGCGCCGGTCCCGTAGCTGGCTGAGACAAAAACGATATCGCCGTCGATTAGCGGCGCGGCAGCGTTGACCGAGGCGTCCATGCGGGCGCGCCAGCGCTTTTCGTAGACGACCTTTCCCTCCGGCGTGGCGAGCACGATGCCTTCCCTGGTGAAGAAGACCACCCGGGGCTCGCCGTGCAGGCGAGCCAGGACGGGCGAGGAGTAGCCGGCATCATGGTCGAGCGCCTTCCACAGCTCGCGGCCGGTGTCCTTGTCGAGGGCGATGATCCCGGCGCCGTCCTTGCCGCCGAGGTTGAGGAACAACCGGGAGCCGTCGACCAACGGCGTACCGCCGGTGCCAAAATACCCCTTCGCCACGCCGTACTGCTTGTTGGCGTCGAGCTGCCAAATGCGTTTGCCGGTGGCGAAGGAAACACAAGTCAGCGTCCCTTCGGCGCCAAAGGTATAGACTTGGCCGCCCGCGACAACCGGGCTGGCTCGCGGGCCGGGGTCGAAGCCGAAGCTGTCGCGATAGCCGGTCTTGTAGGCGTGTTTCCAGAGCGTCTTGCCGGTTTCGCGGTCGAGCGCCTCAATCACTTCCTCGTCGCCCACGCGGTGGAACAGGATGACGCGGTCATGCGCCGCGACCGGGTTGGAAAAGCCCGCGCCGACGCTCTTCTCCCACAGAACATGCGGTCCGGCGCCGCCCCATTCCAGGCCGACGCTTTCGCTGGATCGCCCGTCGCGCAAGGGCCCGCGAAAATCAGGCCAATCCGCGGCCGGAGCGGAAACCACAGCCAGAGCGGCCAACAAGCAGCAACGAAATCCCAAAACCATCAGCGCTCATAGTAGCCTGGGAACCGCATGGCGCGCGTCGCTGAATGGATCCGCCCCACCGATGTCGTTTGGCTGCTCTTCTTGGGGGCGCTGGCGACGCTGGGACTGACGAGGCCCGACAGCAGCCCCTACGAGTGGTTGACGCTGCTTGTCCTCGGCGCCTTGCAGGTGCTGGAGGGCAATCTGGGTTGGAGCGATTCCGGGCGCAAGGCCGCAGCGGCGATCGCCGTCAAGTTGGCGCTCTGCTACCTGCTGATCTGGCATACCGGCGGCATTGAGAGCAGCTACTACCTGATCTTCCTGCTGCCGATCGTCTCCGGCGCCTCGCTGTTCGGGCTGGCAGGCTCGTTGCTGACCGCCGCGCTGTCGAGCGGCCTCTACCTGTCGTTTGTGCTCCTGGTGCTCGACGGCTACTACGTGCCGCCCGAAGGCGCCCGCGAGCTCACCGTCCGTATCCTGTTTTTCTTCGTGGGGGCCACGCTGGTCAATCGGCTGGCTACCGAGAATCGGCAGAAAACGCGGCGTCTGTCCCAAGCCTACGAAGAGCTCAGCCGCGCCGAAGCCGAGGTCCGCCGCGCCGAGCGGCTGGCGGCGCTGGGACAGCTCTCCGCGGGCTTGGCGCATGAGATCCGCAACCCGCTGGGCGTGATCTCCGCCTCCGCCGAGCTGTTGGCAAAAAAGGCCGCCGGCCTCGACGACGTGGCCCGCGAGATGGCGGACTACATCCGCAGCGAAGTCGGCAGGGCCAACGCCCTGGTCACTCGATTCCTCGACTTCGCGCGCCCTTCCACGCCGCATTGGGCCGCGGGTCAGATTAACGATGTGGTGCGCCGGGCGGTGGCGTCGCTCGAAGAGGGCCGGCCGGCCGACTGCCCGTCGTTCCGCGTGGAGACGCGGTTGGGCGAGCTCCCGCGCTTTTCCTTCGACCCCACGCTGATGGAGAGCTCGGTTTATAACCTGCTGCTGAACGCGCGGGAGGCGATGGAATCGGGCGGCACGATCCGCGTGTCGACGGCGCGCGAGGGCGACGCGGTCTCCATCACCGTGACCGACGAAGGCCCCGGAGTTCCGGCCGATAAGCTGGAAGACATCTTTAACCCTTTCTACACCACCAAACCCACCGGGGTCGGTCTCGGGCTGGCGATGGTGTCAAAGTTCGTGGACAGCCACGGCGGCGCCATCACAATCGAGAACAATCCCGAATCAGGTGCAACTTTTCGAGTGCTGCTACCCATCCAACAAGACGAATGAAGCCCCTTCAACGCAAACGCATCCTGGTGGTGGACGACGAGTCCAAGATGCTGCGGGTGCTCGAGCTACAGCTCGAAACCGCCGGCTTCGCCATGACCAAGGCCGAATCAGCGGAGATCGGCCTGAAGCTTCTCGATAACTCCGAAGACGATGACGAGCCTTTCGCGCTGGTGCTGACCGACCTGCGCCTGCCCGGCATGGACGGCCTGCAGTTTCTCAAGAAGGTGCGCAATCGCGACGCCTCGCCGCCTGTGATCGTGATGACGGCGTTCGGCACGGTCGAAACCGCCGTCGAAGCGATGAAGTCCGGCGCCAGCGACTACCTGCTCAAGCCCTTCTCGCTGGAAGACATGATGATCACCATCGAGAAAGTGCTGGAGCTGCACGCCCTGCGCCGTGAGAACCGCGAGCTCAAAAGCGAGCTGACGCGGCGCTACGGGTTCGGCAAGATCATCGGCCGCAGCGAGAAGATGCGCGAGATCTTTGAGACGGCCGAGCGGGTGGCCGCCACGCGGGCGACGGTGTTGCTGGGCGGCGAGAGCGGGGTCGGCAAGGGCATGTTGGCGCGGGCGATTCACCTGAGCTCGCCGCGCAAGGACGCCCCGTTCGTCAAGATCACCTGCTCGGCCATCCCGGAAAACCTGATGGAGTCCGAGCTGTTCGGCTATGAGAAGGGCGCCTTTACCGGAGCGATCCGCTCGCACGCGGGCAAGTTCGAGCAGGCTGACGGGGGCACGGTGTTTCTCGATGAGATCGGAGACGTGCCCCCGCCGGTGCAGGTGAAGTTGCTGCGGGTGCTGCAGGAGCGGGAGTTTGAGCGGCTGGGCGGGGACAAGACGATCCAGGTGGACGTGCGCATCATCGCGGCGACCAACCAAGACCTGTTGGCCGCGCTGGAGCAAGGGGCGTTTCGCGAGGATCTCTACTATCGGCTCAACGTGGTGCCGGTGAATCTGCCGTCGCTGCGTGAGCGGCGCGAGGACATCCCTGCGCTGGCGCAACACTTTCTGGAGCGATTCGCTCCGGACACGGGCAACCGTGTGGAGGGAATCTCCGACGAGGCCCTGGACAAGCTGCGCGTCTACCATTGGCCGGGCAATGTGCGCGAGCTTGAGAACATCATCCAACGCAGCATGGTGCTGGCGCAGGGCTCCATCATTGAGGGCGACGACATCCGCCTCGACGGCGTGGGCCGGCGCGCGCCAAGCTCAAACGGCGAACCGCCATTCCTGCCGGACGGCATGACTCTGGACGAGTACGAGCAGGAGATCATCCGCGAAGCGATGCGCCGGGCCGACAGCAATAAGAGTCAGGCGGCGCGGCTGCTGGGGCTGACGCGGAACGCCTTGCGGTACCGCTTGACTCAGATGGGGATGGAGGAGGGGTAGGCGGATCAGGAGTGAGGACCCAAAAACCGCTCGCCGTTAAAGTGGATCAAGTGGGTCGGCGCGTCCGCACACCAGACTTCCGTCTCCCACGCGATCTCGCTCAGATAGCGCGCCATCGCCGAGCGGGACGGGAAGGCCGTCACGTAGACCAAACCGGCCGTTGAGGACGAAAAAAGCGTCGCAAGCTCATCGTGTCGCTTGGGGTCGACGGGCCCGTGGCTGGTTCCAGCCCCGATCCGTGTCATGCAGCACCACATCGGGCATTTTGCCGTGGCCATCCACGGTAACGCCGAGTTGTGCGAGTAGGCCTTTGTCGAACCACGCCCATTTCACGCCAGTGTCGCCCACATAGACCAATTGGGCGCCGGGCGCGAAGCGCGGTGCAAACTCTTCCACGATGGACTTGATCAGCTCACTGTGCGGCCCCGGGCTTAGCCGTACCCTCTTTCCGGTCGGCAGCCTGACGGCCAGCTTCCGCATCTCCCGAGCCTTGGCGTAGCGCAGCGCGAGAGCTGGGCGGAGCTCCAGGTAGTCAGCGAGATTTCGTTCCCACGACGGCGTTCCGAACGTTCTAAGCAACGCCAGGCACGCCGGCTCGATTTGATACACCGCTTTCGGGCTGTTGACCGCACGGCGCGGCTGATCTGGATTGTAGACAGCGATTCCGGCAGCGACGAACTGATGCATGGATTGACGCCGGAAGGTCTCCCGCGTGTTCGAGGCATACGTTCGTCCGTACTTCTCTCGGGCGAACGTCATCATAGGAGTAATGCCGATCAGCGGGCCCTCCGATTCCGCCCAGGGCTTGTGTTGGGTCAGGTTCAAGAGCGCCAATAGGCACAACGCTGACCGATCATTCCGTTGCGCCCTCGGCATCCCGAGCGCAATCAGCGCCTCTTTGGCTTCGTCGATCTTGTCCTTGGCCGCCATCCAACTCCTCAAGCTTCTGATCAATTCTTTCCGGAGTCAGGCCACCGCCGCGCTGCGCCCACTTTCCGAGGACTTTCAGGTCGCTAAGTGCCGGATATCGTAGCATTCGAAGGTCTGTCGCGTTGACCTGAGTGTGGCCGCTGAACCGACGGAAGTAATCGTCCACCGCCTTTGAGCCCAGGAACGCGCTCAGCCCATGGGCCACGTCCCGATCGACGCCATTTCTGCGGCAATGAAACACGTTCAAGTGGTTCTCAAACCCGATCGAGTCGGACCGGAAATCATCGGGATCCACGACGTACGGTACAATTCTTCGCTGCTCCTCCTTGGAGGAGAACCGCCGGACGACCGTATAAAACCCGATGGGATACAGCCACTTTCGAGTTTCGGCACACTCCAAGATGGCGTTCGGCTTCTTGGACTGGCGCGGCCACACAAGTCCACCCCCGGAGAAGTGGATCGGTTAAAGCAGCGGTACGGAACCCGCCACGGGCTCGAAACGCAAGTAGGGTTTCAGCCTGAAATCGACCACGGGACCGGTGGAGACAGTGAATCCCAAATCGTTAAGGGAGTGGTCGGCCAACGGAATGCCGTCCAACCCTCCATGGCCCGGGGTCGTGGGTACATGAATGAACTTCTGCCGGTCGGCCGGATTCACGATCTCAGCGAACGGGTAGCTGTTCAGTTCCAGGTCGGAGCAGCTCGCATCGCTCGACGTGCTGATCACCACGTTCCCCTGCGGCCTGTCGCGGACGAGCTTGATGATTACGTTCTCCTGGAGCACGGCGTCGTCATGGAATGCACTGGTACGGCTGTGAAAGAGATGAATCCGCTCCAGCGACGCGCGAGAGAGGATCCAATTCCGGAAGGGCTTATAGTAGAGCCCGTTGCAGAAGCTTCGGGGGATGATGGCGACGAGCTCGCCCCCTGTATCCATCAGTTCCAGGGACAGACCGACGAATGCTGTATAAAGGTTAACCGTTTCAAGCCCTACTCTCCGCAGCAGCGCCCGGTGCGAGGAGCAACTGTTGAGCTTCTTGTAGGGCGGGTTGAGGATGGCGCGAGTGAAGAGCTCCCCGTGAGTGCCAAGCTTTAGCTTGAAAACAGCGTCCTGGATGAAGTCCCGGCTGATAATGCGGCTGGTTAGGCCGGGGCTCTCCAATCGGGCGAGGGTTCCCCGGAGGTACTCCGTCATGACCGGGTCAATTTCGTAGGCGGAAACATGCAATTCATCCCAGCCGCCGCAGTTGACGAACGCCGCCGTCAGCGACCCGACTCCAGCACCGGCGTCCAACAGCCGAACCGGGCTGCGCGCCGCCGAGAACATCGACGCCATAAGGTCCGCCACGGGTCCAGGGGGCATGTACTGGCCGAGCGCGCTCTTCCGGTCAGGCGCGAGCTCGGCGTTGGCCGCGCGCCGAGCTTGGTCGACGGCGGCCATGGCCGGCTTCACAATCGAGCCTGCACTCATGCGTCCCGCCTCAAGCTCGAACCACTACCGGGCCTAGCGGATTGTTCAAGAGGTTCCACGGCTCGTTTTGGCGTCCGTTGACGACTCTCATTGTGCCACGGAGGCTGCATCGGCGAACAGCCGGCGAAGGAATAGACATGCTCGTCCAGAGCAAACCCGTCCGCTGGCGAATGCCAACGTTCAAATTCTTTACCGCGCGATTCGCAACCTCGCCGAAATGTCCTGCCTCCGGTACAGGCACGTCCCGTCCACGTCCTCACAGACGTAATACAAAGCGTACGCGGTGATCGGGACGGTTTCGGCTGCAACCTCCTCGCCGCAGCGGATCTCCACCTCCACTCGGCGGCTCTCGGCGCTGACGGCCCCTGGGGGATTCGGCGGGCTGTGCAGCGATGCGTCCAGCTCGCAGCCGTCGGGCCGATTGACCCAGACCGCCAGGGGCTCGGACTCATTGTTCCAGTGCGCCTTGCGCTGCTCGTTGGGCCGCAGCACGAGGTGCGCCCGCGCCGCTTCGCCCGGCCGTATGACCGGAGGCACTATGGTGGTCTCCACCTCAATCAGGCCCTCCTCGTCTCGCCGGATCCGGCCGTCCGGATCGGGCGCGGCGGCGTCATTCGCCGACGCGGCAAACTCGGACGATGGAGCGGCAAACTCCGCACCGCCCGGTTCCACGATCAGTGGCGTCGGCCGTTCGCCGCGTTCGATGATCTCCCGCCGCGCCGTCGGCACCCAGTCGTAAAACGGGTAAGGTTTGTCGAGCCGCGCGCCATATTGCTGAATACGCCGTCTCCAGATGTACTGGTTGGGGTCCAGATCGAGAGCTTGTTTCCACTGCTCGACCGCAGCCTGGAAATCGCCTTCCCGACGAAAAGCCGAGTCGTATCGCATCCGCAGCGCAACCCCGGCTCGAAAGTGCGTCGGTCCGTGGCTTGGTTCCTGCTCCAGAGCGCGCTGGTAGGCCGCCACGGCGTCATCGAGCCGCTCAGCCCGTCCGCCGCGAATCAGCAGGTGAGCGTACCCCCGCCAAGCGCCGGCTTCAGCGTCGCGGGGAGGCTTTGCGGGGTCCAGCCAACCGGCAGGACTATCCGCGTGTTCCGGCGCGCCCTCTGCCAGGGTGTCAAACCTGGTCGTCAGGAACTCCTCGCGCAACCATGCCTCGTCCTCAAATCGCAGACGGGAACGCCGCACCACGCCGTGCTCGTCGATCGCAAACGTCATCGGGACGGCTTCCATGCCCAGCAGGTTGAGCGAATCGACCAGGATTGGCCACCCCATCTGTTTCCACTGCATGAACAAGGCGCAACGATCCGGATGCTGCTCCTCAATGACGCCGAGGACAACCAAATCGCCTGATTTTTCGAGATCTTGGACCCTTTCGTGCCACCCGGGCACGTGCTTTCGGCAGCCGGCTCACCAGGAGGCGAAGACGTGCAGCAGGATCTTCTTACCCCGATAGTCGTCGACGGACGCCGGCTCGCCGCCGCCCAGGCGAGGAAAGAGCAAGCTGGGGAAGCGGCGCCCGACTTCGATCCGCACGGCAGGGTCCTCCAGCAGCGACGGTGGAGGCTCGACGCCGCAACTGACCGCGAAAAGCGCCACGGCGCAGGCGAGACTCGCAGGATGAAGCCGTGTGAGCTCTCTCACACTGGGTACTCTACCAAGAATACTCTGCCTGCAATCGACCACCGACCTATTTGTTTACACGGATGTGTACCGGCGAATTCTCGGCGGTCCACGACGTGCGCACTACGCGCACCTGGAGTGGGATTAACCACTCAAGTCTGGCACGACGTGGGGTTTGGCCGACACGCGGCGGATGTGCGGGAGCGTCAGCGGGTCGAAGGAATCGACAGCGCCAAGTCGGCCCAGCGGATAGCAGCGGTCGTGGTGGGCAAACGCACCGCGTTGGAGGGCCGCTGCGCTTCAGGCGATGGGGGCGGCGGCAGGATTTCCACGCCCTGCTCGGTGACCTCCAAGCTCCGTACGTGCCCGCGAGGCCCAATCTCAATGGCCGCCTCGCCGTTAAATCCGAGCAACACCCCGCCGGCGTTGCCGACCTTCATCTTCACGTGGTTGTCGGCGAGGATGGGCCTCACGTCGCCCGGCTGAAACACGCCTTCCAGCACCCGCTCGCCATCGGCCACCGCTCGAATCCAGACCTTGTCCACGATCTGTAGCTCCAACCGGATCGCGGCGCGAGGAGTATTGAGGACCGCGGTCGGCTCCGGCTCCTGGTCGATTTCGCGGTCCGGCTGAGACTCCGCCGGCGCCTCGGCGATCTGCCGGCTATCGGGATCCAACCGCCGTTGCTCCCAAACCTCAAATGAATACAGCCCGCCGATGATAAGGAGCAGCCCGACCGCCACGCTGGCCACGACGCTGCCGTAGGAAGCATTGAAGTTCGCGATCTCCTCGCCGATTCGGGCTAACGGGCCGCGCGCCAGCAGCGGGTCCTTCACCCGCTCGGTAGCGTTCGCGAACGGCTCCGGCGCCGAAAGCGAGTACCGCGCCTTGAGCAGGTTGACGGCTTCGGCTTCGTCGGCGCCGATCGCTCGGGCGTACTGCTTGACGAAGCTGATCGTGAACACGCCGCCGGGCAGGTTCGAGAAGTCGTCCTCCTCGATAGCGCGGAGCTGGGAGACGTTGATGCGCGTCGACGAGGCGATCTCCTCCAAGGAGACGCCGCTGGTCTTCCGTTCCGCGCGCAGATATTCGCCGACAGTCATCATGGAACCGGTAGAGACTTCAGATTATACTGAGGAGGCTCGCAGAGGGCAACGTCGCCTGGGGCGATATCTTCCGCCGCCGGGTTTGTCCACAGTCAGCGTCCGTCGGAACGAATGCCGCAAACGCCAGCCGTCAGCGTAGTTGTGGTCAACTGGAACCGTCGGGCCCTGCTCGAACGCTGCCTGGAATCGCTGCGGAATCAATCTTTTCAGGATTTTGAGCTGATTGTCGTGGACAACGGCTCCACCGACGGCTCGCCGCAGTGGGTCGCCGAGGCGTGGCCGGCCGCAACCGTGATCGTCAACGCCGACAACCGCGGGTTCTGCGAGGCCAACAACCAAGGCATCCGCGCCGGGTCCGCCCCGCTCGTCGCCCTGCTCAACAACGACGCTGAAGCCGAACCGGGCTGGCTGGCGTCGCTCGTGGAGACCATGGAAACAGCGCCCGACATCGGCATGGTCGCCTCGAAGATTGTCTCCTTCGACGATCCCGGCGTTATCGATAAGCTGGGCCACCTAATCTACCCCGACGGCCAGAACCGTGGCCGCGCTTCGGGTGTTCGCGACCACGGGCAGTTCGAGCAGGTGGAGGAAGTCTCCTGGCCGGACGGCGCGGCCGCGCTTTACCGGCGCGCGATGCTGGACGAGATCGGGCTGTTCGACGAAGACTTCTTCGCCTACGCCGATGACGCCGACCTGGGCCTGCGCGGGCGGCTGGCCGGTTGGCGGTGTCTCTACGCGCCCGGCGCGGTGGTTCGCCACAGGTTGGGGTCCACGCTGGGACGGCTGTCCAAGAGGCGCCTCTATTTAGTTGAGCGCAACCGCGTCTGGCTGGTGGCCAAGCTTTACCCGGTGCGGCTGTGGCCGGCGGCGCCGTTGTTCACGCTCTTGCGGCTGACGGCTGGCGGCGTGGCGGCGCTGCAGGGCCGCGGCGAAGCGGGCCGGGCGCGACGGGAGCTCTCGGCCTGGGGGTTGATACAATGCGTGGTTCGCGCCAATGTCGCGGCTTTGATCGGGCTGCCGAAGATGTTGGCGAAACGCAAACGTGTTGTCCGCAGGCTGAGCTCGGAGCAGGCGTCGGCTTTGTTACGCCGTTACCGGATATCGCTCGCCGAGCTCGTCTTCCAGAATGACTGACTCGCGAAGGCGAGCCGGACTAGCAGCAACCATTTACCACACCGTGTCGTCCGCAGCAGCACTCCCCATGTCCGAGGCCTGCCCGCGTTGCGAAGCCGAGGGCTTCCGCACGCTCTACAGGGGGGCGGACCGTCTGTACCGCACCACCAACCGCCAGTTCAGCGTGGTGGAGTGCAACTCCTGCGGGCTGCTGCGGCTAGACCCTTTCCCCAGCGAAGCCGAGCTCGGGGCTTTTTACCCGGAGAGCTACTGGTGGCAGGAGGACGAGACCGCCGTCAGCCGTCTGATGGAAACCTACCGGCGCATTGTGCTCAGCGACCATGTGCGCTTCGCCAAAGCGGCCATCACCGACGACGGGCCGCTGCTCGATATCGGCTGCGGCGGCGGATCGTTCCTGTCCGCCTTGGCCGAAAGCGGTTACGAAGGCTTTGGGAGTGACATCTCGGCGAAGGCGGCGGCGCAGTGCCTGGCTAAATCCGGCCGTCCCGCCGTCTGCGCCAAGGCGCCCAAGCTGCCGTTTCGGCCCCAATCCTTCCAGACCGTCACGATGTACCACGTGTTGGAGCATCTGCACGACCCGGTCGCCGCCGTGAGCGCCGTTGCCGAGCTGTTGCCGGCTGGCGGTCGCTTCGTGGTCCAGACGCCGAACGCCTCTTGCTGGCAGTTGCTGCTGCTTGGCGAGCGCTGGAGCGGCCTCGACGTGCCCCGGCACCTGATCAACTTCCGCGCCGAGGATCTCGAGGAACTGCTTGACGGCTGCGGGTTCGACGTGGTCCGCCGCAAGCATTTCTCCCTGCGGGACAACCCGGCCGGGCTTGCCACCAGCCTGTTCCCGGATCTGGACCCGATGGCTCGCAAGCTGCGAGGCGTGAGCGAGAGTCCCCGCAAAGCGCTCTTCAAGAACGCCCTGTACTTTGCGATCACTCTCGCCTCAGCCCCCTTCACCATGCTGGAAGCCGCCGGGGCCGCGGGCTCGACCATCATGATTGACGCCGTGCGGCGAGGCCGGGCATGAGCCTGGAGGGGCGCTTCGGCCGCTTCGTCCCGGGCCCGCTAAAGCGCCGGCTGATGCGCGTGGAAACGCAGATCGACCGGGAGCTTGCGGCGTTCGTCGCGGATCTGCCGCCCGGGGGCTTCGTGCTCGACGCCGCCGCGGGCGAAGCTCGCCACCGAGAGCTATTCAGCCATCAGCGCTATGTCGGCGTCGATTTGGCGGTGGGCGACTCGTCTTGGAACTACGGCCGGCTCGACGCGATAGCCAACCTGGAGCGGCTGCCGTTCCGCAACGACGCCTTCGCGGCCGCAATCAGCATCGTGACCCTGGAGCACTTGGCCGAGCCGTTGCGCGTGCTGCGCGAAATCCGGCGGACGCTGCGGCCGGACGGGCGGCTCCTGCTGGTCGCGCCGCAGTTGTGGGAGGTCCACCAAGCGCCGCACGACTACTACCGCTACACTCGCTACGGCTTGGAATATCTATTGAAACAGGCCGGCTTCAGCAGCTTTTCCATCGAGCCGATCGGCGGCTACTTCACACTGCTGGCGCGGAGGCTGCTCGGCGCGCTGAACTTCTTCCAAGGCGGGGCGCGATGGCTGTTGTTTCCGGTTGTGGCCCTGCTCACCGTGCCGGCCGCGCTGCTGCTGCCGTCGTTGGACCGGCTGGACAGACACAAGGACTACACGTTGGCGTACGTATGCATCGCACGTTAAGAAATTTGGCGCTGCTGGGCCTGGCCTTCGGATCGGCCTGCGCCCAAACCGTCGACCAGCGCACGGCCGAGCGCGGCGCGGCCGCGATGGACTATGTGCGGCAAGTCGTCGAGCTTGGGCCGCGGCCGGCGGGCTCGGAAGCCAACAAACGCCAGCAGCGGCTGATCTTGGACGAGCTCGCCCGCCTGAAGTGCGAGGTGGTCGAAGACGATTTCACCGCCCAGACGCCCGTTGGCCCGCTGGAGATGAAGAACATCATCGCCAAGTTCCACGGCCAAACCGAGCGCATCCACGTGGTCTCGGGCCATTACGACACTCTGGCCAGACCCGAGCTGCCCAATTTCGTCGGGGCCAACGACGGCGGCTCATCCACCGGGCTGCTGCTGGCGTTGGCGGCCGAGCTTAGCGGCGAGACCCTGCGCGACAGCATCTGGATCGTCTTCTTCGACGGCGAGGAAGCGACCGTCGCCTGGCAGGGCGACGACCACACGTACGGCAGCCGCCGGCTCGCCCGCCAGTGGGCCGCCTGGCCCGAGAAGGATCGTATTCGCGCGATTATCAACGTCGACATGATTGGCGACGCCGATCTGCGATTGGTCTATGAAGGCAACTCCACGCCCTGGCTCCGCGACCTGGTCTGGGACACGGCCACCCGGCTCGGCCATAGCGCCCACTTCCCCTACGGCGAGGGCGGGTACATCGAGGACGACCACGTGCCGTTCATTGAGCAGGGTTTTGCCGCGGTTGACCTCATCGATTTCCAGTACGGGTTACGGAACCGTTACTGGCACACCGAGCAGGATACGCTGGAGAAGTTGAGCCCCGCCAGCTTGGGAATCGTCCTCGAAGTCGTGCGCGAGACGCTGCGGGAGCTGGAGAAACGCCCATGATCCGCCTGAGTCGCCTGCTGTTGGTCATTGCTCTGGCACTGCCGCTTGCCGCGCAGGACGCCAACGTCATCCTGGTCACGCTGGACGGGGTTCGCTGGCAGGAGGTTTTTCGCGGCGTCGATCCGGCGCTCATTAACAACGACGACGCCGGCATGAAAGACGCCGCCGCCGTGCGGGAGCGCTTCAGCGGCAGCCCCGCCGAGAGCCGTCGCAAGATCTTCCCGTTCCTGTGGGGAACGGTCGCTCGCGACGGATTGCTCTACGGCAACCGCGACAAGGGCTCCGTCGCGAAAATCAACAATGCGCGCCGCTTCTCCTACCCCGGCTACGCGGAGCTGCTCACGGGCCGGCCGCAGGACGAAGTCATCACCTCCAACGACCTGCGCCCCAGCCCTTCGCCGACGGTGCTGGAGATTGTCCGCCGCGAGCTCAAGCTCGACCGCACCCAGGTCGCGGCCTTCGCGTCATGGGAGGTTTTCCAGGGGATCTGCGCGCGCGAGGCCAACAGCGTTTTCATCAACGCGGGTTACCAGCCACTGGCGAGCGGGCGATGGAGCGCGCGGCTGAGCGAGCTCTCCGACCTGCAATTCCAACTGCTCACGCCGTGGCGCTCGGCGCGGCATGACCACATTACGCTGGAGCTGGCGACCGAGTACCTGCGCGAGATGGGGCCGCGGCTGCTCTACGTGGCGCTGGACGAGACTGACGACTGGGCCCACGACCGGCGTTACGACCGCGTGCTGGAGGCGGCGCACAACATCGATGCCTCGCTCGGCCGGTTGTGGGACCTGGTGCGGCGCGACCCGCGTTATCGCGGCAAGACCACGCTCATTGTGGCCACCGACCACGGACGCGGCCGCACTCCCGAGGACTGGCACGGCCACGGCGCCAAAGTTGAGGGCGCCGACGAGGTCTGGTTCGCCGCTATCGGCCCGGGCGTGGCCAAGCTCGGCGAGGTCTCGGGCGGTCCCGTGGCGACGCAGAGCGACATCGCGCCGACGATTCTACAGATTTTCGGCCTCCAGCCGACGCTGCTCGACAAGACCGTCGGCAAGCCGTTGGAGGCGATCGCCGGAGGCCGCTGATGAAGCGCGATCCCGCACTGCATGCTCTGTCGCACCAGCACCAGCACGGTTTGGCGCTGGCGGTGATCGTCAACCGGGGGCTCGACCGCGATGCGTCGGACTCGACAGTCGCCGATTTCGCACTGAAGGCGCTGGCTGCGTGGGACGTGGAGCTGAACGGTCATTTTCAGGTGGAAGAGCGCGAGCTGTTTCCGCAGGCTCGGGAGGTCATCGCCGAGCCTGAGCTGGTCGATGAATTGCTGGCCGAGCACCGCGAGCTCGAAGACCTTATCGAGCGGCTCCGGGGCGCCCCCTCTCGCGAGCTGCTGCGGGCCTTCGCCCAAGCGCTCAGCGCCCACATCCGCAGCGAGGAGCGCCGGTTGTTTGAGCAGCTTCAACAGGCGCTGGGCGCCGACGCCATGGCCGCGCTGGGGGTGAGGCTGGACGCCGCCGTCAGTCGGTCATGTCCGGTGACGGCGGGCCTGCCCTGGGAGACCAAATAGCCCGCGCCACGGTCGCTTCCGGCAACCTTGGGCTCCAAGCGTTTCACAATGCGAGCCAAGCCTTTGTATTACTCTCCCAAATGCGCTAAACTCGCGCCCCATGAGTCACTCTCGACGATCCTTCGTCGCCGCCTCGGCGGCGGCCCTGGCCGCCTTGTCCTGCGGCCGGACTGACGCCCCCGTCCCAGCGGCCTCAGCGGCGCCCGCCAAGGCCGACGCCTTTGCCCTGATCGGAGACCGCTATCACAACTCCGACTACATCCGCAGCGGCCTCAATAAGACCATCGCCGAGCCGCTGGGCATAACCATCGACTTCTGCGACGAGACCAAGAAGCTCACGGCCGACGCCCTCAAGGGCTACAAGCTCCTGATCATCCTGCGCGACGGCATGATCTGGCCCGACGGTTATCCGGCCGAGACCACCAACGCCGGTTGGTTCACCTCGAACAAGCCGGAGCTGATCTCCGAGCCCGAGGTGCCGAAGGGCGAGCACAAGCCGGCGTTCTGGATGCAGCCGGCCCAGGGCAAGGCCGTGCGCGACTTTGTGGAGGCGGGCGGAGCGGCGCTGCTGCTGCACAACGTGACCCACGTGGGGCTGACGGACCCGGATTTTCGCGACGTGCTTGGCGGCGCCTACACCGGCCACCCCCCGATCCGCACCTTCAAGGTCCGCGTGACCAACCCCGAGCACCCGATCGCCAAGGACGTCAACGATTTCGTCGTCACCGACGAGCAGCACTACATGGACTACGACAAGGACCCGGGCCACATCTTCCTGGAGACCGTGAACGAAGAAGGCCTGACCTACCAGAACTATGGGGCGACGGCGCCGGGCGGCTGGTCCTATGACTACGGCAAAGGCCGGGTCTGCTACATGTCGCCGGGACACCTGCTGCGCGTGCTGTGGAACCCGGAATACGTGAAGCTCCAGCAGAACGCCGTGCGCTGGCTGCTGAAGATGTAGGGCGCGGGATCTACTTCCCCAGCTTCTCGTCGGCCTGCTTCTTGGCGTTCACCAGCATCGCCAGCCGCTGGTCGCGCCACGCCTGTCGGCCCTGGATTCCGCTTTCGGGCAGGACCTCACGGCGTTGGCTTTCAACTTTGCTCACCAGCGCCTCGGACCACTCGCGCGGGTCGGCCTGCTCTTGAGCCAGCTCGTGGTAGAGCGGCCCCAGCATTTCGCAGTAGCCCCGCACGCCGCGCGGCGAGTTTAGGTCAATCGTCTCAAACGGGCCGATGAACGACCAGCGCAGGCCCAGGCCGTCCGCCACGGCGGCGTCCACGTCAGCCGCCGAGCAGACGCCGTCCTCCACCAGCCGGAACGCCTCCGACAGCAGCGCCCCCTGCAAACGATTGACGACAAAACCCTTGACCTCGCGGGTCAGGTCGATCGGCGATTGGCCGACTTGCCGCATCAGCGTCCGCGTGCGCTCGACCACGGCGGGGTCGGTCCACGGGGCGGGCACAATTTCCACCAGCGGGATGATGTGCGGCGGGTTGATCGGATGCGCCACCAGACAGCGCGAACGATGCTCCAACCCCTCGGTAAACGCCGACGCCGGGATACCGGAGGTTGAGCTGGCCAGCACCGTATCCGGCGAGGCGAGACGGTCAAGCTCCACGTAGAGCGCCTGTTTGACCTCCCGCCTTTCGGGGGCGCTCTCTTGCGCGTGGACCGCGCCGTCGAGGGCCTCCGCGGCCGAACCGGCCTTGTGGAGGCGCGCGCGCACGGCTTGTGGGCTTTCGCCGCCCAGCAGGTTCCGCTCGGCCAGATCCGGCAGGGAGGCGTCAATCAGCTCCAGCGCCTTGTCCGCGGCGCCGTCGACCGGGTCAAACAGCCAGGCCTCAAAGCCCGCCCGCGCAAACACGACGGACCATGCCCGTCCCACCAACCCGGTTCCCACGATCGCGATCTTTGCGCCCATTGTCGTTTTCCAGCTCCAGGCTTTCCATTATCCCGAACGCCTATAATGGGCGTCTTCCCCTACGATCCATGTCCCAACCGAACGTTCTGCTGATCACCACCGACCACTGGCCAGCCGCGCTGCTGGGCGAAGCCGGCCATCCCTCGATCCTGACCCCGACGCTCGACGAGCTGGCGCGCAGCGGCGTCCGCTTCACCAACGCCTATGGCGAGTGCCCGGTCTGCATCCCCGCCCGCCGCACATTGATGACGGGAACCAGCCCGCGCAAGCACGGCGACCGCGACTTCGGCGAGACCAAGCCGATGCCGAACCTTCCCACCATGGCGCAGGCTTTTCGCGACGCGGGCTATCAGGCCTACGGGGTGGGCAAGCTGCACGTCTACCCGCAGCGCAACCGCATCGGCTTCGACGACGTGATCCTCGACGAGGAGGGCCGAACGCAGTACGGTGTAATCGACGATTACGAATTATTCCTTGCTGATCAGGGATTTACAGGTCAACAGTTCAACCATGGGATGAGCAATAACGACTACCACGCGAGGCCCTGGCATCTGCCCGAGAGCGCCCATGCGACGAACTGGGCCACGCAGGCGATGGTGCGCACCATAAAGCGCCGCGACCACGACCGGCCTGCGTTCTGGTTCCTCTCCTACCGCCATCCGCACCCGCCGCTGGTCCCGGTCAAGCAGTATCTGGAGATGTACGACGGCATCGACGTGGGCGAGCCGGTGATGGCGGATTGGCTCAGCGGCGAGCTGCCCTATTCGCTGCAAGGCGTGCGCGCGCGCGCCGCTCACATGTCCGCCGACCAGATCCGGCTGGCGCGCAAGGCCTTCCTGGCGCTGTGTACCCACATCGACCACCAGATCCGCGTGCTGGTCGGCACGTTGCGCGAGGAGGATCTGCTCGACAACACCATCATCTGCTTCACCTCCGACCACGGCGAAATGTTCGGCGACAACGGCATGTGGGCGAAGAAGCTGTTCTATGAGGCTTCAGCCAACATCCCGATGATCGTGGTGGGGACGGCAGGCGACAAGCGCGTCGGCCACCACCGCGTGGACGACCGCATCGTCGGCTGGCAGGACGTGATGCCGACGCTGCTGGACCTGGCAGGCGTGGGGATTCCCGACACGGTGGAGGGCGTTTCGATGTTCGGCGAGGCCCGCCGCGAGTATCTCTACGGCGAGGTGGGCGAGGGCGACCACGCCACGCGCATGATCCGCCAAGGGCGCTACAAATTGATCTACTATTCGGTCGGTCACACACGACAGCTCTTTGATATCGACGCCGATCCTCAAGAATTGCATGATCTGTCCCAATCCCCCGATCACGGCGCCGTGCTGGAGGATCTAACGCAGAAGCTCATCAGCGAGCTTTATGGCGGCGACGAAGGGTGGGTTCGCGACGGCGAGCTGGAGGGCCTGCCAAACCGCGAGTTTCGACCGGGCCCCAACCGGGGGCTGTCCAGCGTGAGGGGGCATCATTGGCCGCCGCCGCCCAAGACGGATATGCAGCAGATTTTCTGGCACGTGGAAGAGAAGTGACCCTTGGCGCTCCAGTGGGTCGGACATTCCTGTCCGACCGCGGCCGGGCAGGAATGCCCGGCCCTACCGCACGACAATCGCGCACTCAGGCGTCGCTGGGCAGGGGGCCGCGGGCGAACAGCCCGCCGTCGACGAAGAGCGTCTGCCCGGTGATGAAATCAGCCTCGTCGGTCAGAAAGAACGCGATGGCCGTGGCTACGTCCAGCGGCCGGCCGACGCGGCCCATTGGCGCGAGGCGACCCCAGGAGCCCGCATAGTCGGGCAATTCCAGCTTTGTCCGCTCAGTCTCAATGGCCCCGGGCGCCACACAATTGACCGTAATGCCGTACTGGCCGAGCTCGTAGGCGGCGACCTTGGTGAACATCTCCACGCCGCCGCGGCTGGCCGTATAGTCGACCAGGTTCTTGAAGGCGACCCGGTTGGAGCCCGAGCCGATGTTGACGATGCGTCCGCCGCCGCGCTCCTTCATGTGCCGTCCGGCCCGCTGCGTGCAAAGGAAGGCGCCTTTGAGGTTCGTGTTCAGGACGCGGTCCCACTCGTCCTCGCGGAGCTCCAGCAGCGGCTTCCAGGTCTGCACGCCGGCGTTGTTGACCAGAAAGTTGAGGCGGCCGAAATGCTCGAAGATCGAGCGGAACATGGCGTCCACTTCGGCGGCGACGCCCACGTTCGCCATGCAGACCAGCGAGCGGCGCCCGAGGCCCCGCACGTCGGCGGCGGTCTGTTCGGCGTCCTCCACGGCCTTGTAGTCGTTGATGACGACGTCACAGCCGCGCCGGGCCAGCTCCAGCGCGATCTCGCGTCCGATGCCTTGGGCGGCGCCGGTCACCAGCGCCGTGCGTCCGTGGAAAGGAAGCTCCGCCATGGCCCTTAGATGTGGCCGAAGACCGGCTCTTCATTGCGCCGCGTGGGGGCGCCGATCGCAAAGGCGGCCTGTACGGTCTCAATGAGCTTGCGCTTGTCGCGATGGCGCAGCGAGCGTCGGTTCGCCAGCAAGCGCGCGGTCGAATTCGGCAGCACTTTCTCAATGATCTTCAGGCCGTTGGCCCGCAGCGTGCTGCCGGTCTCGGTGTTGTCCACGATCGCGTCGCCGTCGTCGGGAGGTTTCGATTCGGTGGCGCCGAAGGAATGGAAGATGGCCACCGGCGACGAGGCGCGCCGCTCCACGTGCAGGCGCGAGTACGGCGTATAGAGCGAGGGCTCCAGGTCCGTGTGCCGCCGGATCAGACTTTCGGTCAGGTTCAGATACTCCGTCCAGATGCGCAGCGGACGGGCGCCGGTTGTGTGCGAGAAGCGCTCGAACAGATCCGCCGCCGAATTCACCTCTTCCCAGGCGTCGGGAACGGCCAGGACGATATCCACGCGCCCCATTCCCAGGTCGAGCAGGTCTTCCACGTTGGACTGGCAACCGGTCTCCATGTACCAGTCCAGGCCCGACAAACCGATGTCGAAAAAGCCCGCCGAGAGGAGGTACGGGATCTCCTGCGGGCGCATGATCTTGACCTCGACGCCCTCGATGCCGAGGTCGGGGCGATAGCTGCGGCTGCCGTCGCCGTAGCCTTTGGGGTCGATGCCGGCGGCCTCGAGGAAGGCCCGCGTCTTCTTCTCCAGGCTGCCTTTGGGCAAGGCGAGTCGAACCGTGCTCATTGTTTTTTCATCCTAACAGGGCTATCCGGCCAGCAAATCGCTGAGCGTTTCCGTGGAGAGGGGCATGGTGCGCCCGTCAGTGAAGCGCAAGGACTGGCCCTCGACGAAGGCCACCCGGCCGGTGCGTTCCTTGTTCGGCTCCACCGGTCCGACGCCCACCCGCACCCCCAGGTCCCGCAACTGCTCAGCCACGGTGGTGACGTACGCCCGCTCCACATCATCAGCGACAACGAAGTAGATGTCCGTCGGCGGGCGCTGCACGAACCGTGAGCCCGCGGTCACGGCTTCCAGCAGCGTGTCAAACCGGAAGGCGCAGCCCACTGAAGGCAGCGGTTCGCCGCCAAAAAGCTCCAGCAGGCCGTCGTAGCGTCCCCCGCCGCAGTACATCTTGCCGCTGCCGGGTTTGGGGTCAAAGATCTCAAAGACGACGCCGGTGTAGAAGGTCAGGCCGCGCCCCAGCCCGAGCGTGACCTCGACCTCGCCGACGCCATAGGTGTCCAGTCGGGAACAGACGGCGATCAGGTTATCCAGGCCGGCGCGCGCGGGGCCGTCGCCCACCAGCGGCGCCGCTTCGGCGGCCACGGCGTCTATCGAGCCTCGAATGCGGGACAGCGCGAACAACAGCTCGGCGGTTTGGTCGGAGACCAAGCCTTCCTTGCTCCACATATCGCGGAAGGCGGCTTCGGCCTCCAGCGGCGCACGCTCGGCCATCTCCTCGGCGCTCAGCTCGCCGGCGGCCTCCACCGAATGCTCGCCGGAGTACTCCGAGCGCTGCTGCATGGCGCCGATCTCGGCGCGGTCGATCTTGAGCTCTTCGGCGGCGGCGCGCTCGCCTGCCGACAGTACGGCCTCGGCGCGCTCGCGAATGCCGGCCAGCAAGTCCAGATGGCCGATCACAGCGGTGCGGTCTTCGGGGTCCATGCCCTCGGGCAGCAGCGCGCGAAAAATGCTGACCGTGCCGACCCGCAACCGAAACTTATCAACCCCCACCGAGCGCAGGAACCGCCGCGCGGCGGCGATCACCTCGGCGTCGGCTTCGGGGCTGGAATCTCCAATCAGCTCGACGCCGGCTTGGGTAAACTCGCGTACTCGGCCCGAGCCGGGACGGGTGTAGCGAAAGCAGGAGCCGATGTAGGAGAGCCGGTGGGGCGGCGGCTGATCTTCAAAGGCGCCCGAGGCGACCACGCGGCAGATCGGCGCGGTCAGCTCCGGCCGCAGCGCGAACTCCTCGTGGTCGCAGTGGAAGGTCAGCATCGAGCCCTTGATCTCAGGACCCGAACGGGCCGAGAACAGCTCGACCTTCTCGAACATCGGCGTCTCGATCGGCTCGAAGCCGTAAGCCTCGACCGTGTCGCGGAAGCGGGACAGGGCGTACCGCCGGGTGGCCGCCTCATCGGGCAGGTAATCGCGCGTGGCGCGCGGCGGGGGTATGTGGGACATGGGAATTCCTCGTCGGGGAAACTACAGCCGCCGAGCCGGCCCGTCTCTCCCTTCTACCGAAAGCGCGCTGGTTCTAGCAACCATTGTCTGTGAACCGCCTGAAGTGGCAGGCGGGCGCAACAGGACTGTAAACCAGGGGCGGGCCGATGGTAGACTACGAGCTTATGCCCGCGTCGCCCGCCCCGCGCTGAATCGAGCGCCCGAACGCCGGCACACAGCCACACCGGACTGACTTCATGTCGACACTAGAAACGGCCCCGGTCGCCGCGAGACCCAATCCCGCCGAGCTGCGCGATGTGGTCAACGATTTCAGCATCCAGGTCGCCACCGTCAACGGCTCGGGCAGCCAGACGGCGAATCTGGTTCTGCTGCGCTCGTTGTTCCAGATGGGCATCCCGGTGTCGGGCAAAAACCTGTTCCCGTCGAACATAGCCGGTTTGCCCACGTGGTACACCATCCGCACCAACAAGCGCGGGTTCATCGGCCGCAAGAAAGAGATCGACTTTCTGGTGGCGATGAATCCCGAGACGGCTCAGGAAGACGTGCTCAACCTGGAACCGGGAGCGGCGGTGGTTTACGACGAGCCGCTCAAGCTCAACGAGCTGCGCTCGGACCTGCACTTCTACCCGTGCCCGTTTGACGAGCTGGTCAAGCCGCTGGTGCCAAACCCGAAGCTACGAAAGCTCGTCAAGAACATCCTCTATGACGGGGTGCTGGCGCACCTGCTGGGCATTGAGATGGAGGAGATCCGGCACGCGCTGTACAAGCAGTTCGCGGCCAAGCCCAAGGCGGCCGAGCTGAACTGGGGCGCCGCGCAAGCCTCCTACGAGTGGGCCAAGGAAAACGTTAAGAAAATCGACCCCTTCCGCGTGGAGCGGATGGACGAAACCAAAGGCAAGATCATCATCGAAGGCAACGCCGCCGCCGGGCTGGGCTGCGTCTTCGCCGGCGTTACGGTCGTCACCTGGTATCCGATCACGCCGTCGTCGTCGCTGGCGGAGACGCTCACCGACTACGCCCGCCGCTTCCGCATGGACCCGGAGACGGGCAAGGCGACCTTTGCCATCGTGCAGGCCGAGGACGAGCTCGCCTCCATCGGCATGGCCATCGGCGCCGGTTGGGCCGGAGCCCGTTCGATGACGACCACCGCTGGACCCGGCATCTCGCTGATGAGCGAGTTCGTGGGCTTGGGCTACTTCGCCGAGATCCCGACGGTCATCTTCGACGTGCAGCGCATGGGACCGTCCACCGGCCTGCCGACGCGCACTGCGCAAAGCGACCTGTTGTCGGCGGCGACGCTGTCGCACGGCGACACGCGGCATCCGCTGCTGATTCCGGCCACTCCCGCCGAGGCGTTTGAGATGGCGGGGCAGGCGTTCGACCTCGCCGAGGAGCTTCAGACGCCGGTGTTCGTACTGCTGGACCTCGACCTGGGCATGAACTACTGGATGTCGGAGAAGTTCGACTATCCGGAAAAGCCTATGGAGCGCGGCAAAGTGCTCACGGCTGAGGATCTCGAACGGCTCGGCGGCTTCGCCCGTTATGCCGACGTGGACGGCGACGGCGTGCCCTACCGCACGTTGCCGGGAACCAAGCACCCCAAGGCCGCCTACTTCACCCGCGGCACCGGTCACACAACGCGCGCCACCTACTCCGAGCGCGAGGACGACTGGACCAACAACATGGAGCGGCTGGTCCGCAAGTTCGAATCCGCGCGCAAGAAGATGCCGCCCCCGGTCATCGACATCACTGACGGCGCCACGATCGCCTTTCTCGGCTGCGGCACCTCGCACTTCGCCATCGACGAAAGCCGCGACCAGCTCCTGCGCGAGCACGGATTGAAGACGTCGTACTACCGGACGCGCGGCTACCCGTTCTCGTCCAAGCTGCCGGAGTTTGTCGCCGCCCACGACCGCGTTTACGTGGTCGACCAGAACCGCGACGGACAGTTGCTGCAACTGCTCCGGATGGACTACCCGGATCTGCCGAACGACAAGTTGCGTAGCATCCGCTACGTCGGGGGTCTGCCGCTGGACGCGCGGACCGTGACTGATGATCTCGTCAAGCAGGAGGGCCTGTGAGCGCCACCGTTGTCCGCAAGCAGAAAGAAAATTCACTGGGATTTCCCGTTCTCGACTACCGCGGCGGTAAGACCACGCTGTGCGCCGGTTGCGGTCACAATTCGATCTCCGAGCGCATCATCGAGTGTTTTTGGGAGATGGGCGTCGACCAGACCCAGGTGATCAAGATGAGCGGCATCGGCTGCT